>JAFAWJ010000768.1 GCA_019242065.1 Chloroflexota bacterium | reverse complement strand
CAACAGATCGACATCGAGTACCGCCCGCGGCGCGGCGGACACTCCAAAGTTGCCGGCGATCCGCGGGCGTCGGTGCTGGCGGCATCCAGGCTGCTGCGCTGCGCCGTGACATATGCGACACGTCGCCAGTGGTCGGCCGTTGGTGGCCAGTAAACCGGATGGGCACTGCCGGCTCTGTGGACCTCGTGGTGAGTAGCGGTCCAATCACTCCGGCGCCCACCGGAGCTTCCTCCCGCGAGGAGATTGTCCGCCTTGCGGCGGGCGCCACGCCCCTGCCGTCACCCGTCGAGGCCTACTTCGAAGTTGCCAACCGTTGCAACAGCAAGTGCGCCACCTGCCCGCTCACGTTTTCGCCGCAGGAGGCCGCGCGCCAGTTGTCGATCGAGGAGTTCATCGCGCTCGTCGAACAACTGCCGGACCTGCAGCGCGCCGTGCTGCAAGGCATCGGCGAGCCGCTACTCAACCGTGACCTCGCCCGCATGATCGCCCACCTGAAGCAGCGAGGGGTGTACGTCGTGTTCAACACCAACGCCGCCCTCCTGACCCACCGCCGCCAGGTCGAGCTCATCGACAGCGGTCTGGACGAGCTGCGCGTCTCGCTCGACAGCAGCACGCCCGAGACCTACCTCAAGGTGCGCGGCATTCCTGTCTTCGACCGCGTGGTGGCCAACCTGGGCGAGATGATGAGGACGCGTCGCTCGCTGGAAGCTCGGAAGCCGCGCATTTCGATCTGGATGACCGGCCTGCGCGAAAACCTGGGCGAACTGCCAGACGTCATCGACCTGGCCGGTCGACTCGGCGTCGACGAGGTGTACCTGCAGCGGATGGTGTACTGGGGCGAGGGGCTGGCCACCAGCGAGCAAAGCATTTATGCGGGCGCGCCGGGCGCCTCCGAGGCGTCCGAGGTTGAAGTTGAGATTGAGGCCATCATCGCCGAGGCGGAGCGTCGAGCGGCGCGACATGGCCTCGGCTTTCGCGGCGCCGACGCACGGCCGCCGCGGGCCAGCCTCCTCGAGCGCGGCGCCGCACAGGAGCCGTGGCGCGCGTGCAGTCGGCCGCTGCGGCTGGCGTACATCACCGCCCAGGGCACGGCATTGCCGTGCTGCATCGCGCCGTTTACGGATGCGCCCTTTGAGAGCATCCAGCTCGGCAACTATTTGCAGCATGGCGTGGCCAGCGTGTGGAACGGCGAGGCGTATCGGCGGTTTCGGAAGCAGCTGTATTCGTCGGAGCCGCCCGCCGCCTGTCGAAATTGCGGCCTCGCCTGGAGCCTCTGACCTCGCGCCTTGTTAGACGAACGCTCCTTGGTAGAAGAAGTCGAAGACTGGCCTGAACACGGGCCCTCACTCCGCGAGGGAACTGAGTTCCAACGGAGCTCTTTGGCGTCCCGAGAACGGGTCCAGGGCGGAGCCCGTCGGGAGCCGAGAGAACCCGCGGGCGTGCGACTGCCGACAAGACTTGTTCTGAGCGGACGTCAACTCAATGGGTCGACGGCGTGTCTCCTCGTTGCGTTGGTCCTTGCAACGGTGTGGGCCGCGGGGATGGGCTACCTCGCGGTCGTGCGCCACCTGGCGTTGGGCAGCCACGCCGAGGACCTCGGCTTTACCGACCAGGTCGTCTGGAACTTTCTCCGCGGCCAGTGGTTCCGCATGAGCATCTACTCGGGCGCCGCCGGCTGGAATACCGAACTCGACCTCACCCGCATCGTGCGCCCCGACTCGCTGCTGGCCTTCCACGTCGAGCCGATGTTGCTGCTGTTCGTGCCCGTGTACGTGCTGGGCGGCGGAGCGGTCACGCTGCTGGTCATCCAGTCGGTGGCGCTGGCGGCGGGCGCCATGCCTGCCTACCGGCTCGGCCAGCACTTCACGAATCGGGCGTGGTGCGGCCTGGTCGTGGCCGCCGCGTATCTGTTGAGCCCACTCGGGCAGTGGGCCGCCCTCGCCGATTTCCATACCTCGACGCTGGCCGCGCCGCTGCTGCTGCTCAGCCTGGAGCGACTGCTGGTCGCTCGCCAGCCGCTCCAGTCGCTGCTGGCGTCGGGGCTCGCCGCCAGCGCCCGCGAGGACGTCGGGCCCGTCCTGGCCGTGCTCGGACTGACGCTCCTGCTGACATTCCGACCCCGACGCATCGGCGCCATGTTCCTGGCGCTCGGCAGCTTCTGGACGCTCGCGGCCCTGGCCGTCATCCGCGCCTACAGCGGCGGCGTCTCGCCGTTCGACGTGCGCTACGGATCCACGCTGGGCGGCGGATTGCTCGCCACCGTGCAGGCACTCGGCCGACCCGAGGTCGTCGAGTACGCGCGGACGCTGCTGCTCAGTGGTGGCTGGCTCGGCTTGCTGGCGCCGCTCAGCCTACTCCCGGCGCTGCCGAGCCTGACGCTGAATGCGCTGTCGACCTCGCCGTGGATGGCGGCCGGCACGGCACATTACTCGGGCCTGGTGCTGCCGTTCATCGTGCTCGGGGCGGCCGCTGGACTGGCGGGCCTGCATCGCTGGCCGAGGCTTCAGATCACGGCGGGTGTAGCCGTCGTGGCGACGAGCCTGGTGGGCTACGTGGTCGCGGGCGCGGGACCGCTGGCGGCCAATTATGCGCCGGCGCGGGTCACCAAGCACAGCCGCACGGCGGAACGAATCGCCGACGCCTTGCCGACGCAGGCGGCGGTGAGCGCTTCGAGCGGGCTGGTGCCGCAGCTCAGCCACCGCGCGCGGGTGTATGTGTTCCCGGCGGTCCAAGATGCGGATTACGTCTTCCTGGACGTGGGCGGGAGTCCGGCGCCGACGAGCGCGGGCGACGTGTACCTGCGGGTGCGATCTCTGCTGGCCAGCGGCGAGTGGCAGACCGACGTGGACGCCGACGGGCTGCTGCTGCTGGAACACACGGGTGCACCGAGGTTGGACCAAGCCTCAACTCGCGCTCTATCCAGTGTCCTTACCCCGGTCCCACCCGCGCCGACCTCAGACCAAGATCACGTCCCAAACAGCCAGATGCCCCCAAGCGCACTCACTTCAAGCCCGGATCAGCCGCCGACCCTCGTGTCCGCGGCGCTGGTCCCCAGCCCGGACGGGGCCGTCGACGTCGACGGGCCGCGCTGGATCCTGCGCACCACCTGGCAGACCACTCGACCGCTGCCAACCGGCACCCATCTCGACTTCTGGGTCAATCTGCGCACCGGCGAGCAGGTCCACCTCTGGGACGTCGCCGACCTGTGGTGGAACCCACCGGATCACTGGCCAGCTGAACAGCTTGTCACCGTCGACGTCCCCAACATTCCGCTCCATGACTTCGTGTCCTGGTCGGCGACCTGGAGCACGCCGTGAGAGCCTGGCTCGCCGCCCTGGTCGTTGGCTGCGTCGCCAGCGGCGTGGCCATGCTCCTCCAGGACGCCCTGCGCACGACCTGGCAAATCCGCGGCCTGCCCGAGCGTATCGAGGAATGGCTGCTGTTGTTCGTGCCACTCGACCTGTTCGAGCAGGGTCTGGCCCGCTTCGGCGCCGACGCCAAAGAACTGGCGCTGACGGGCACAGAGATCGGCATGGCAGTGGTACTGTCCGTCGTCGGCGCCATCGCGATCCACGCCGGCTGGCGGGCCTGGCGACTGCTCGGACTGGGCGTCGGCCTGTGGCTGCTGACCATGGTTGTGGTCATGCCCGTCACGGGCGCCGGGCTCTTTGCGACCGGTCTGCTGGTGGCGCCAACTCTGACCGATTCGGGATACCTGCTGGTCTTTCTCGCGTACGCCACGGTGCTCGTCCTCGGTCAGCTCGTGCTGAGCCGCGTACCGCACGCGGAGCCTGAGCCCATCAGCGCCGAGCGACGAGCGCTGATCGTCGGACTGGCCGGCGCGGCCATCGCCGGGGGAGTCGCCACGCTGGTGGGGCGGCAGGGTGGTCTGGTGGCCAGCAGCCTGCCACTGGCGGTGGCGAGCACGCCCACGCCCGCCGCGGCAGTACCGGCCGCCGCGACGCAGGCACCCGTGGCAGCCGAGGCACCCGCCCCGGCAAACTCCACGCCGCAGCCGACGCCGACGCTCGCGCCGACGCCAGTGCCGCTGCCCAACCCACCCGTAGGCAAGCCGCTGGTGCGCGACCAGGACGGGTCCCTGACCGCGGCCGGCCGGCCCAACGGCACCCTGTCCCCACCCGTCACCGCCAACGAGGACTTTTACGTCGTCACCAAAAACGCCGTCGCCGATCCAGTCGTCGACGCCAACACTTGGCGGCTGGTCATCGACGGCGAAGTGAACAATCCCGTCCAGCTCGACTACCGCACCCTGGTGGCGCTGCCGGCCGTCGACATCACCAAGACCCTCGAATGCATCTCCAACTTCACCGCCGCCTGCAACCTGACCAGCTTCGGCTGTGACCTGCTGTCAACCGCGCGCTTCCGCGGTGCGCGCCTGAGCGATGTGCTCGACCTGGCCGGCGGACTCAAGTCGACGGCCGTCGGCCTGGCCGTTCTGTCGATCGACGAGTTCTCGGCCGGCCTGAGCACCGACGTTGTCCAGGACCCGGAGACGCTGATCGTGTACCAGATGAACGACGAGCCCCTTCCGCGCCAGCACGGTTTTCCCGCGCGACTCCTGGTGCCCGGACGCTACGGGATGAAGAATCCGAAATGGCTGGCCGGCATTCGGGCCATGGACCAGGCCTACGCTGGCTGGTACGAGCAACGCGGCTGGAATCCCGTCGGCATCGTCAAGACCATGTCGCGCATTGATACGCCGGCCGATGGCGCCACGCTGTCGCCCGGCGATCAGCAGGTGGCCGGCATCGCGTACGCGGGTGATCGCGGCGTCATGCTGGTCGAGATCAGCCTGGACAACGGCAAGTCCTGGCAGCCCACCACGTTCCTCGAACCCATGCAGGACACAGACTCGATGGTCCGCTGGCAGACCACCTTCAGCATGCCCCGCAGCGGCAGCCTGAGCCTGACCGTGCGCGCGACCGATGGTCGCGGCCAGGTCCAGACTGACGAGTTTCAGCTGCCGCAGCCCAACGGCGCCACGGGACAGGACATGATCACCGTCAACGCCGGCTGACGTTCTGGGTCGGCGTGGCGGCTCCCGTCCATTGACCGGCCGTCACCGCGTACAGAGCCACGTCGTCGGCGCGGTTTTTGAACTGCAGGCCGCGCGGCAAAATCCCCTCGAACGTGAAGCCAAGCCGCTCCGCCACCGCGCGACTGCGCTCGTTGCCGATGCTCGTTCGCAGGTCCACTTTTGCCAGGCCCAACTCGTCGAACACACTCGAGATCAGTGCGCGCGCCGACCGCGAGGTAAAGCCACGGCCCTCGTACTCGCCGTCGATCCAGTAGCCAATATCACCCAAGCGGAGCTGCGGGTTGATCCGCATGCCACAGCGACCGATGAAGCGCCGTCCGCCGCCGACCGTAATGATGGTGGAGATCTGCCGGCCACGGGCGAAGTCGTCCAGCGCGGCGCGGATATATGCGCGCGTGCCCTCCAGCGTCGCGGGATGTTCAGCCCAGGGCTCCCAGCGTGCCAACCGTGCCTGGTTGTGCACGATGAGGTCGGTCATCACCCGCGCGTGGCGGTCCTCCGCCAGCACCAGGGTGATCTCGTCGTCGACGGGTAATGCAAACACGCTGTAAGCATAGTTGGCAGGTCGCGCGGCAACCGCGGCGGGGAGGTGGCATAGGGACCGCGGCGCCGCCGACCTGTGCTCAAGATAACCGCGGGCGAGGCCTTTATGCCTTGGGCATTCCCACCAAAAGCGAGCGCGAGTTTTCGTCGGGAGTGACCGGGTAAGTGCGACGTGAGTTGAGGGCAGAGACACGAGCGCCCCCAAAATGGGCACACACCAGGACTGGCTGGCGCGTGTCGCCCCAACGCTCGCCTCGCTGACGGATCCCGCTGGCGAGGCGCGCCTTTCGAAGCGCTGGTGTTCTGCCTTCGAGACGTGCGTGGTTTGCAAAGCGCGTGCCGGGCGTTGGCCACAGACGGTGACACGACGATAGGTGAGTGGGAGTCCGTCTTTGGTGGGAAAAGGCTCTGAGAACTACGGTTCGGGAGTTGAGATCACGTAGGTGTAGCCACCATCGGCGTAGGCTTTTTCAACCTTGCCGCGCGCGTGCAGCAACTCGATATGCGCCAGCGCCTCCGTCACCGCCATGCGCCGCTCGAAGCCCGACAGGTCATCCCACGTCCGACGCCGGCTCCAGCTCATGCGCGAGGCGATCTCATACCCCGTCAGCGCGTGGCCAGGCTCGGCGCTCAGCAGCGTCACGATCTCGTCCAGCCGCCGCTGGTGGTGGGCGATCAACTCGGCCGTGCGTTCAGGCAGCCCCTGAAACGGCTCGCCGTGACCAGGCAGCACCAGCTCGGCCTCGAGACGGCCAATCAACCGCAGCGAGTCCAGGTAGTCGGCCAGCGGATTGCTCGCCGCGCGCGCGTGCAGACCGACCGACGGCGTAATGTGAGGCAGCACGTGGTCGCCCGACAGCAGCAGCTTGTGCCCCGCGTCATACAGGCACACGTGCCCCGCCGAGTGACCCGGCGTCCACACGACGCGAAAGGCGAACTGACCACACGTGATCTCTTCGCCACCGTCCAGCGTCCGATCGGGAAAAGCGATCTTCACCCGATCGAGGATGCCCATGCTGCCAAAGTTCAGGCGGTCGAGCTCGGCGTCGGGTGTGCCGTTCAGCCGCAGCCATTCGTGCATCTCGACGAGCAACTCGTCGGCATCGACGTAGCGTGACTCGATGTACAGACGTTCGAGGCGGTGAAAGGCCAAATCGGCCTTGCTCAGCTCGCGCAGGCGGCCTGCAAGCCCATAGTGATCGGGATGAATGTGCGTCACCACCAGGTGGCGCACGTCGGTCATCTGAATGTCGAGGAATCGCAGGTGACCTTGGAGCGTCTCCAGGGTGTCGGCGGTATCCCAGCCGCAGTCGACCAGCAGGTAGCCGTCGTCGGCGCGGACCAGGTAGGTGTTGACGTGGCCGAGCGGGCTGTCGCGCAACGGCAAGGGCAGCCGCCACACGCCGGGCAACAGCTCAGCTCGTTCAGGAAGCGTCTCGGCGCGGGTCGTGTTCTGCGTCACTCCCCTGAGCGTAGCCGACGGGCCCGATCTCGGAGATGACACCCTTACGCTTCAAGAATTTGCGCACTTCGATGCACGCCGCCCGCATAAGCGACGCCTCGCGCGCGTCCAGCCGGGCACGAAAGAGCGCCACCCGCAAAGACCGCAGCGTGCTCGTCCGCGAACGCTGGCTCAGAAACCCGACGGCTTCCAGCGCCCGTTCGAGGTCGGCAAACAGGTCCTCGAGCAGGCTCGCCGGCGCAGGCGGCGCGGATCGACGCGGTGGACGGTAGCTCTGCTGCAGACCACCCGAGCGCTGGAACAACTGGTACAGAACCAGCAGCGCTGCTTGCGCCAGGTTGAGCGACGGGTAGGCCGGGTTGGTCGGGATCGTGGTGACGGCGTGACAGGAATCGAGCATGACGTTGCTCAGCCCGTAGTCTTCTCGACCGAACACCAGGGCCACCCTCTGGTCATCGCGCGCCGAAGCGACGACCGAATCCAGGGCCGCGTCGAAGGTCAGCGCGTTGCGCTCGACCCGATAGTGGCGACCTGAAATCGCCAGCACGTACTGGCAGTCAGCAACCGCTGCCTCGAGTGAGTCGAACTGCGTCGTGGCGTCGACGATGTGCTGGGTGTAGTGGGCGATACCCGCTACGTGCCACGGATCGAAGCTCACCGGTCGGACGAGGCGCAGCTCGAGAAATCCCGTGTTGGCCATGACGCGGACAACGCCGCCGATGTTGACCGCGTCGGTCGGCTCGACCAGCACAACTGCCACACGCCCGAACCAGGACGGCGGCTGCCAGGTGTCATCCGAAGCAACAAAGGCCAGCGCCTCGTCGCGACGGCTAATCGGATCTTCGAGCTTACGGCGAACAAAGCGCGACGGCCGGTCGATCTCGTCGGACAAGCGCCCTCATTGAAACACGCGATGCCGCCGGTTACCCTCCCCGGGCACATGGTCTACCCGCGCGCGTGTCCCAGCTGTGGCCGCAACGAACCCTCGCCCGAACAGCTGTACAGCACTCGAGCAGCCTCAGACGGCGGCACGCCCTCGCCCTGGCGCTCCGAACAACCGGGCCGCATTCTCGACCTGCGTTGCGGCGCGTGTTGGGCCCTGTTTCGCTGGGACTACTTCGGCTCGCGCCTGGTGGAGATGATCAAGGACGGCGACCCCGAGTCGGTCCCGGGCGCGCTCAGGACTGAGGACTAGTCCCCGCGACGCGGCGGCTGGCCCACACCAGCACGTCGTGGCGCGCCACGATGCCGACCAGGTTGCCGCCCGGGCCGACGACGGGCACGCGCCGAATGCGCTGCTGGGTCAACAGCTCGGCAACCCGCTCAAGCGTCGTCGACTCGCTCACCGTCAGCGCGGGCGCGGTCATCACGTCGCCCACGGTCGAGCCGCTCTTGCCGATCAGGTCCGCCTCGCTGAGCACGCCCACGACTCGACCCGCATCGCACACGGGTAGACCGCTGACCTCGTGGAACGTCAGCAGGCGCGCGGCCTCGTCAACCGTATCGCCGGGTGCGACGCTGACCACGTCGGTCGTCATCACGTCCCGAGCAGTGGCTGCCGCTCCATGCAACGCTTCTGCGCCGCCAAAGGTGGAGCCGACCGCCGGCCGGGCGCCGACGCTCGAGAGCCCGTCGGCTGGGCTCGCCTCACGCCGATCGAAGAGCTCGGCCGGCTCGTCCTCGTAGAAGGCGCCCACCGCGCCATCATGAATCTCGAAGGTAAGCACTCGCCCCGTTTCCAGTCGCAGCGAGCCGCGCAGGATCGACGCGGCGGCCACCGCGCGCATTTCGGGCGTGCCCGCTGGCAAGACCAGCACGATCTCGCCACCGCGCACCGATAGCGCGAGCCCCTCCTCGTCTCCCGTATCACTGACTCCGCCCTCCCCCAGAAAGGCAGCCTCAATATTGACGCGGCGCATGCTCCATCAGATCCTTTCGGCGACAGTATGGCCGATCAGCGTGCTGCTCGCCGTGCTGGTGGTGGACGCCGGCGTGCTGCGCTTCGGCATCGATGACCTCGACGAAGGCTACTTCGTCCAGCAAGGCGCGCGCGTGCTGCATGCTCAGGTGCCCTACCGCGATTTTCTGACGCTGTATACGCCGGGCCTCGCCTACCTGCACGCTGGCCTGTTCGCGATCGGCGGCGGCCCGTCGCTGGTCGACGTGCGCGCCCTCAGCCTGATCGCGCGCGGCGGGGTGGTCGTGCTGCTGTTTGCGCTGACGCGTCCATTCGTGCGAAGCGCGTGGTGGGCGGTGCTGCCGGGCCTGGTGCTGCTGGTCGGTCTGGACGACGTGCCGGTGCGCTGGGAGCCGCACCCGGGCTGGCTGAGCACCATGTTCGCCCTGGTCGCCGTGTGGTGCCTGTGTCGGCGGCCGTCGAGCGGCTGGTGGCTGGCCGCCGGCGCGGCCGCGGCGCTCACGTACGCGTTCAAACAGAACACCGGGGTGTTTATCCTCGCCGCGGTCCTGGTCTGGTGCTGGTACCTGTCCGGTCCTCGGACGTGTCTGGTGCCCCTGGGCGCGTTCGTCGGCGTCACGCTGGCGTGGCTGGTGCCGCTCACCGTCACTCTGCACGGCAACCTCAGCACTCTGGGTGTGCTGGTGGGCGCGGTGAGCCAGGCCGGCCTGTTTTCTCCACCCGAGCCAACCATCGTCATCCCCCTCGCCGCCCTCGTCGCCGGCATCTGGCTGCTGCGTCACGACTCGCATCCCTCTTTGCGCTGGTACCTGCTGGCCGGCGTGGCCCTGTTCGCGACCCAGCTGCCGCGCATGGACACCCTGCACCTGGCCTGGTCGGCACCACTGCTGCTGGTGCTCGGCGCCATCGCCCTGGCCCGCCTGCCCTGGCACACCGCCGCGCTCGCGCTCGCCGCGGTCGTGGCGCTCCTGGCGCCGACGTGGGCCGGACGTCTGACATACCTGGCCCAGCCCTTCGCCCCCGTCGCCGACGTCCAGGCTCCGAGCCAGACCGCCGCCGATCTCAACGGTCTCGTCGCCGACATCCAGCAGCGCACCCAGCCTGGCGAGCCCATCTTCGTCTATCCCACCTCGCCACTGATCTACGTGCTGGCCGACCGGCCCAATCCGACACGCCTCGACCATCTGAATCCCGGCGCCGCCGGACCAGCCGACCTTGACCAGGTCATCGCCGACCTGCAGCGCTCGCACACGCGGCTGATCGTCATCTCGGACTTCTGGGAGTCGGTCTGGGGAGCGCCGGGCGACAACGCCATCCTCGAAGACTGGCTCAACACCCACTACGTCGACGTTGCGCGCGACGGCGCGTACCGAGTCTTGATGGCCAGCAGCCTATAATCGGGGCTAGCACGTATGTTCGGCCGCGCACTGGGCATCGATCCGGGACTGGTGCGGACCGGTTGGGCGGTTCTCGAGCCAGCCGGCCTGCGCGCGACGGTGCTGGGCCACGGCCTCATCACCCCACCGACCCATGCCGAGCTGCCGGCGCGACTCGCCTACGGCGCCCGACGCCTGCGCGAAGTCGTCGCCGAGTGGGAACCGGGCTTCGTCGCACTCGAGGAAGTCTTCACCGCGCCGCGCCATCCGCGCAGTGCCTTGCTGATGGCTCACATGCGCGGCGTCATCTGCCTCGTCCTGGAGGAAGCCGGCATTCCGATCGTCTCCCTGACCGCGACGACCGTCAAACAGCGGCTGACCGCTGGCGGCCACGCCTCCAAAGAGCAGGTTCAACAGATGGTGCTGCGCCTCACTCGCCTGCCACAGGTGCCCGGGATGAAGCTGGACGAAACCGACGCGATCGCGCTCGCTCTGGCCGCGCTGCACGAAACAACCCACCCGCTGGCCCGGCTGGCGCGGCGCTGAATCGGGATGTACGCGTACCTGCGCGGCACGTACCGGGGTCACCCGACCGATAGCGACGAGGTCATCATCGTCGAAGCAGGCGGTATCGGCTACGAGGTCATCGTGCCGCCCGTCGTCGACCAGGAGCTCTCCGCGCAGTACCCCGTGGATGCGGACCTCGTGCTGTACGTCAGCGCGCAGTCTGGCCGCGACCAGCCCTGGCCGGTGCTGTTCGGCTTCCTCAGCGCCGAACAGAAAGCCTTCTGGCAGTTGCTGATCAGCGTGCCGCGGGTCGGGGGACGGGTCGCCTCACGCGCCATGACCGCGCCCGTGGAAGACATCGCCGTCGCCATTCACCAGGCCAATCGCGCCTACCTCGATAGCCTGCCGGGTATCACCCTGGACGGCGCCGACAAGATCATTGCCAGTCTGCGCAAAAAAGTGGGCGCGTTCCTGCAGCCGACATCGCGCGCGCCGGTGGCCGTGAGACGCAACGAAGCCGACGAGATGCGTGCCGACGCCGTCCAGTTGCTGATGCAGATGGGCCTCAAGCGACCCGAAGCGCAGCGCGGCGTCGAGCAACTGCTCGCCACACGCGAGGACATCACCAGCATTCAGGACATCATCACCGAGTACTTCAAAGCTCAACACGACCGTGGTCGCCCATGAGTATGGACAACCGCATGGTCTCACCCGAGTCGTCCGGCGGTGAAGAGGAGCAACTGCAAAGCGCGCTACGTCCGCGCAGCTTGAGCGAATTCATCGGCCAGGACCTGCAGCGCCGCCGACTCTCGATCGCCCTGGAGGCCGCCCGTCAGCGCGGCGAGCCGCTCGACCACCTGCTGCTCAGCGGCCCGCCCGGCCTGGGCAAGACCACCCTGGCGCACATCGTCGCCGCCGAAATGCACGGCAGCCTGCTGTCGACCTCCGGCCCGGCCCTCGAGCGTCCCGCCGACCTGATGGGCACCCTGACCCGCCTGCAGCGCGGCGACGTGGTGTTCATCGACGAGATCCACCGCCTGCCGCGCGTCGTCGAGGAATACATCTACCCGGCCATGGAGGACTACAAGGTCGACTTCGTCCTCAACAAGGGCCCCTACGCCACACCCATCGCCCTGCCAGTCGAGCCGTTCACGCTGGTGGGCGCCACCACCCGCAAAGGCCTGCTGTCCTCTCCGCTTCGCGAGCGCTTCGGACTCAATTTCGAGCTGGACTTCTACGCCGTCGCCGACCTCACGGAGATCGTGCGACGCTCAGCCGGCCTGCTGAACGTTGTCCTCGACGACGACGCCGCCGAGGAAATTGCCCGTCGTTCGCGAGGCACGCCGCGCATCGCCAATCGGCTGCTGCGCCGTGTACGCGACTTCGCCCAGGTGGACCACGTGGACAACGTCGATCGAGCGCTGGTCAACGACGCCCTGGACCTGGAAGGCGTCGACGGCGTGGGCATGGACGACCTGGACCGCCGCTACTTGAGGACCCTCATCAACCACTATGCGGGCCGGCCAGCGGGGGTTTCCGCGCTGGCCGCGGCGATGCAGCAGGAAATCGATACACTCGAGGACGTGGTCGAACCCTATTTGCTGTACGAGGGCTTCGTCCTCCGCACCCCAGGCGGCCGCCAGGCAACACCCAAAGCGTATGCGCACCTGGGTCTGCAGCTACCACGCCGTCGGGCGGCGCACCAGCTGCCACTGGACACGGGTGAATCGGGGGGCGACGAGGCCCCCGTCTAAAGAGCGGTTACTTGGTGCCCGCGCCGATCTTGAAGATCTTGGTGCCGCACACCGGACACGCGCCCTCGGTCGCCGGCCGACCGTTCTTCATCGTGATTTGTTTGGCGTTCTTGATTTCGCGTGAGGCTTTGCACTTCATGCAGTAGCCAGTTGCCACGGTTCACTCCACACTGGTCGAAAGTCGGCCCGACACAAGAGCGGAACGGGAAGTGGGCCGCATCGAGAGAGAATAGGCCCTCAATCTCACGGCTGCAACACACGTGCATCTCCAAACGCACCATTCAGGTAGGCTTCCGGCATATGGGCATGCAGCGCACCCTGGTCATTGTCAAGCCAGATGGCGTCCAGCGCGGCCTGGTTGGACCGATCCTGAGCCGTCTCGAGTCGCGCGGGCTGAAGCTCGTCGGGCTCAAACTGGTGCAGGTTTCCTCCGAGCTCGCCGAACAACATTACGCGGAGCATCTGGGCAAGCCGTTTTACGACGGGCTGCTGGCGTACATCACCAGCGGACCGGTGGTTGTGGCGTGCGTCGAGGGGACCAGCGCGGTGCAGATGGTGCGCAATTCGGTCGGGGCCACCAATCCGCTCAACGCGGCGCCGGGCACCATTCGCGGCGACCTGGCGCTGGATATCGGTCGCAACCTGATCCACGCCTCGGACGCGCCCGAGACCGCCGACCGCGAACTGGCGCTGTGGTTCACTGACGGCGAACTCGCCAGCTACGGGCGCGAAACCGATCGCTGGATCTTCGAATAGCCGCTTATTGCAAGAGGAGCTCGAAGCGGATCCGATCGCGGCGACCGTCGAACAGGCGGCTCGCCAGGCGCTGCAGCAAGCCCAGCGCGGCTTCGCCCAGCCACCACGTCACCAGCGAGCCGATCACGATCCCCGCAAAGACGCCGAGGCTCACCCCAGCGCCGAACACCTGCGGACTGCCAATCCCACCATCCCTGTCCATGCGTGTGCCCGTTTCTACTGCAAGCGAACAATCGGCGTCGCCGCCGCCCACAACTGCTCGAGGTCGTAAAAAGCGCGCTGGTCCACCGAGAAGACGTGAATGATCACGTCGCCATAATCCAGCAGCACCCACCCCGAATCCGGCTTGCCCTCGGTATGCCGCGGCTTGCGCCCGAACTCCTCGAGGAGCTTGTCGCCGAGGTCCTTCAAGATCGCCGAGGCCTGCCGCTCGCTGCCCGCGGTACAGATCACAAAATAGTCCGCGATCAGCGAAACGCCGCGAATATCGAGCAGAACAATATCGCTGGCCTGTTTATCGGACGCGAGGTCGACCACCCGTCGGGCGAGGGCCAGCGCTTCGGCGCTGTCCTGCGCCTGGACCTGGGTAAAACTCGATTCGGGGGCGATTTCTGAACGGCTGAGAATGACCGCGACTATACCACTGCGTGTGCCACTACTCGGCTTGAAATTCGTAAACAGTTCCGCTGGCGCGCTGGCCAGCCGCCTCCAACGCCAGCCGCGCCGTGGCTACGTCCAGAAACGCGGCGCCAACGGACTTGTAGACCGTCACCTCGTGGTCGCTGGCCCGTCCGGGCACGCTGCCGAGCAGCACCTCGCCCACCTCGCCGCGGACGTCCTCCAGCGAGAATGACGTCTCGTCGCGCGCCAACAACAGGTCGCCCGCCTCGCTGAACGCCCCAGGCCGCGTGTCGACGTACACGGCAGCGCGCGCAACCACTTCAGATGGCAGCTCACGCGTCGAAGGCGTGAAGGCCCCCACCGCGGCGATATGCGCCCCATCCTGTACGGCGCCGGCTACGACCACCGGCGTCGGACTCGTCGTACACACCGCCACAATGTCCGCGGCGGAGACCTCGTCTGCCGAGGCCGCCACAGCCGACAGCCCCGTCGTCGAGGTCACCCACGTGGCGAAGGCGTCCGCCTTGGGAGCCGACGTCGCTGCGACCAGGACTCGGTCCAGCGCGCGCACGCGACGAATCGTCTCGACGTGGAACCGCGCCTGCACCCCCGTCCCGAATACTCCCAGGATGTGCGCAGTCGAGCGGGCCAGCACACGGGTGGCCACCGCCGAGCCGGCCGCCGTGCGGATGCCGGTCAGATAGCCACCGTCCATGAGCGCCAGCGGCGCGCCGGTCGCATAGTCACTCAGGATGTAGATCGACGTCACCGTCGGCAGCCCGCGCGACGGGTTGTCACGAAACACCGAGACGATCTTGGCGCCCAGCGCCGGCGGTTCGGCCACCGCGCACGGCATCGCCAGCAAGACGCCGTGGGTGCCAGGCGGCTCGACACCTACCCGCAGCGGCGTCTGCGTCCGGCCGCCGCTGTAGGCCGCGAACGCGCCGGCTACCGCCTCGATGACCGCGTCATAGTCCAGCAGGCGGCTCAGATCGCCACGCGTGAGAAGGAGCGCTACCGGCGCCCCCCGAACAGGTCCGCGTCGACACGCCGGATCGGGTACGCCCGCACGGTGTCGCGCATCCGCCGCAATAGCGTCGACGAGACTGGCACGGCCCCAGAGCGCTCACGCAGCATCTCGACGAGCGCGCCATCCGTCAGCCCGCCGTGATCGGCGGTCAGCACACAGCGGAAGATCGACTCGGCCAGGGGCAGTCGGCTGCTGACCAGGAAGCCGTCTTCGCGGCCGCAGTGACGGTACAGCCGCTCCGCCAGAGCGGCGCCGGGCACGTGACGTGCGCCGACGACGCTCTGGTCGTCGGCGCACAGCCGGCTGCGCAGCAGCTGGCGCGCAGCAGCGCGCTCGAGCTTCACAGGATCTAGCCAGTAGCCGTCCGGCAGTGACGGCGTAATGTCCTGGATGCGGTCGGTCGGCTGCCAACCGTCGGGGATCCAGCCTTCGAGGGGCGGCCGCTCCGGGGCGACCCACTGCTCCACGAGCACCTCGCCGTCGGTCGGCGGCGTCGGTAGGTCTTCGACAACTTCCTGCGGAACCAGGCGCAGCAAGGGCACCTCGTCCACGGGCAGCGGACGCACGGTGCGCTCGTCGATCAACTCGACGACACTCGTGGCATGCGGTGGCGGCGGCAGCGCTGACTCGTCGAGCAGCGCTCCGCTCGCGGCCGGCTGCGCGCCAGAGACACCTTCCAGCAACTCCTCGACGCTGACCTCCAGCGCATCAGCAAGCGCGCGCAGCCGATTGGCGGGCACCATGCGTTTGCCCTGCTCCCACAAACTCGGGATGCTGGGATCAAGCCTCATTCGGCGAGCGACCTCGCTCTGCTTCAAGCCCTGGCGCGTCCGAAGATCACGCATTCGCGTCGAAAGATCGAGCGAGGCCGTGGGCAGCGCAAAATCGCTGTCGGATTCAAGGTTCGTGACCTGGTCGAGCATCTCAGTGTGACTCCTCGAGCCTGTCGGCAGGGTGTAGTGGAACACCGGGGATCGCGGTGCGGGGGACACGATCCCAGTTGAGTGCGATCTTCCAGACCGCCGCGACGTGCTGCTGCTCGTGCTGACGCGCGCTCAGCAGCAACCAGTCAAGCCCGACGGGAGACGTGACGCCACACGCCTCGGCCGTAGCCACCGGCAGTGGCTGCAGCCAGACGGCATCCGGCGCCGCTTCGAGTCGATGTAACAACTCGAACCGCGATTCGGCGAGACCGCGAACGAGGCCCTCTGCGGACTCAACCAGCGACGTGGTGTCCCACGTCGCCTCGGCTTGCTGGAGTTCGATGGCGGACCGGACCGGCGACTCGGCAGCGGCCTCGCCCAGCGCCTGGCGGACGGCGGGCAGAATCTGATGTGTTTCCTGGAGTACGAGGTGGCGCACGTGGCGCAGCACGGGCCAGTTGTCCAACCCGACGGAGGGTTGCTCAGCCCAGTGCTCACGCGGCAACCAGCACAGTGCCCAGGTCACCTCGCGTGCGCCCTCGGCCAGCCAGGCCAGGATGCGCTCGCGGGCAACGTTGTGTGGGGCCTGATCGGTGCAGAGGTCTGTCGCCCGTCCTTCGGCCTCAACACTGGGGTCGAGGATAGGCGCGCCCGGAGCCGGTTTCAAGCGCTCCGGCCCCAGATCTTGTGGTCTGGTCGCGTCTCGGGACGACATATTGTACTTCGCACAGCCTACGACACAACCGGTGGTGTCAGCCAGCCGTCCCAGTGCGCATTGTGACGCGGAGCGGGAAGGAAAGCGCTGTGCGGGACTTATCCGTCGACGCGCTTGAAGGCGTAGCCCTTTTCGCGCAGGCCGCGAATGATCTGCTCCAGGGCGACGCTGTCCTGCGACTCGTGGCCCACGTGGAAGATGTACACCGCATTCGGCGCCGCCAGCTTCAAGCAGCGCGCCAGGATGTCTGCCGACTGCAGTCCTCGCCAGCCGTCCGAGTCCACCGTCCAGCCAACCTTGCGCGTGAAGCCATCCTGGGCAACGTCCGCCGCCACGTGCGCGTCGTCGTCGCCGTACGGGAGGCCATAGAACGGCCGCGTCGAATGACCGATGAGCGGCGAAATGATGGCGTCCGCCTCGTCCAGCTCCGCACGCCGCGCCACCGAAGACAGACCGCCCCGGGAATCCGAGGCGCCCGTAAACGAGCGGTGATCGAGGGTGTGATTGAAGACCAGATGCCCGTCGGCGGCCATGCGGTGCACCAGGTCGGCGTTGGCTTTCGCCCAGTCGCCGGTGACGCCAAAGCTGGCCGCGACGTGCTCGTCGGCAAGTGTGTCGAGGATGTCCTCGGCGTAGCCGCGGTCGGCGCCCACGTCGAAGGTGAGCATGACCGCGCCGCCACTGCCCGGCGTCGAACCCGGTGGCGCGCCAGCGGCCACGGTAGTCGCGGGTGCAGACGCCGGTTTCACGGCAGGAACAGGCGTGGGCGCCGCGCGAGTCGGCACTGGCGTGGCCCTGGCGGCCACGGGGGCGCGCACGGCCGTCGGAGCAAGCGGCGTCGGCAATGGCGTAGCAGCCGGCGCCGCGACCGGGGGTTCCGGGGTGGCCGCGAGCGTTGGCTCGAACATGGGGACGGCCAACGTCGGCAGCGCGGGCTGCGCCGCCTGGAGGAAGCGCCCGGTGCTCAGCGCCGCCAGCACCCCGACGCCGACCAGCGCCAGCGACGCCACCCACAACCAGCGCAGGGGCAGGCCGCGTTGCGAAGCTTTCTTTTTGGGCCGGGCCGCGCGCGCTCCACGCTGTGGCACGCCGGGCGAGTATAGGTTTGGCACACCCGCCTCGAACGGCGAGGAATGCTACAAACGGTTCACGACCGGAGCTTCGTTCTGACCCTCGTCATTCGGCAACGTGTAGCGCACCTGTCCGTTGGGCATCTGGAGCAGCACAGCCCGCGTCCCATGTTCCGCACAGCGCACTTCCGCTGGCGCAGGAATTTCGACCCGCAGCGTGCACCCGCATGCAAACCGCGCCAGTAACGCCACTGTCCGACCAGCGTAGCAGCGTGTCCACCGCTGGCACGCAGCGGCGTGTTGCAAGTGCCGCGGCAATCATCGCCCTGGGCAACATCCTCAGTCGCGGCCTGGGCCTGCTGCGGGACGTGGTGATCGCCTCGACCTTCGGCGCCACGGGCGGCACCGACGCCTTCGTCTTCGCCCGCACCATCCCCCAGATCCTCTACGACCTGCTGGTCGGAACGGTCATCACCGCGGCGTTCGTGCCGGTCTTCGTCCAGCACGCGCGCGATGAGCGCCAGTTGTGGCGACTGGTCGGCGCGATCTTCAGCCTGGCCGCCCTGGCCTTTGTCACGCTGACCGTGATCCTGGGCGTCTTTGCCGAGCCACTCCTCAACGTGATTGGACGCGGCTTTTCGTCCGAGGAAGAGCGCCAGTTGGCCGTCCACCTGATGCGCATTGCGCTGGTCTCGGTCATCTTCCAGGGACTCGCCGGCGTGCTGACCAGCGCGCTCTACGCCCAGAACCGCTTCGTCCTGCCCGCGTTTTCGACCGCTGCCTACAACATCGGCATCATCGTCGGCGTCCTGCTGCTGGCACAGACCCTCGGCTACTCCGCGCTGCCAGTCGGCCTGATCATCGGCGCGCTGGCGCAGTTCCTCCTGCAGGCCAGCGGCCTGCGGCGCTTCTGGCGCGCGTATCGACCGCACATCGACCTGTCCGATCCAGCGGTCCGCCGCATCCTGTCCCTGGCCGGCACGGTGGCGGCGGGGCTGGTCGTCACAGCGGTGGGCAGCCTGATCGACCGCAACCTGGCGCTGCGTCTGCCCGAGGGCAACCTGACCTCGATGGACTACGCGACGCGCATCATCCAGTTTCCGCTGGGCATCGTCGGGCTGGCGGTGTCGTATGCGATCCTGCCAACGCTGTCGCGCTTGAACCCGGGCGGCGGCGGCAGCCTCGGCGAGTACCGCGATGCGCTCGCGTTTGGCATCAAGCTCGTCCTGCTGCTGATGCTGCCCGCGCTGGCCATCATCGCCGGACTGTCGGAGCCGCTGGTGCAACTGATCTACCAGCGCAATGCCTTCGGGCCGGCCGACACCGCGCGCACGGCCGCCATCTTTCTGTTCTATTCGCCACAGCTGCCGTTCACGGCGGTCGACTACCTGCTCATCAACGCCTTCTATGCCCGCCAGAACGCGCGCACGCCGGTGCTGGTTGGCGTCGTGTGCGTGTTCATCTACCTCGGGGTGGCCTTGACGACGATCACTGCCCTGGGCGCGCGCGGGCTGGCGCTGGCCAATGCCGTCCAGAACAGCAGCCACGCGGTGATCCTGCTGGTGCTGCTGCACCGCTCGCTGCCCGGCCTGCGGCTGGGCACGGCGCTGTGGCCATTCCTCGTGCGCGTCGTGCCGACCGCCGCGGTGATGGCTGTGGCGCTGGTGCTTTCGTGGCCACTGCTGAGCCACCTGGCGCTGCTGCCTGCCCTGCTGGTGGCCATCGGCCTGGGCTCGGCCGTGTACGTCGTCGTCCTGTGGCTGGTCGGCGTGAGTGAGGTGCGTGGCGTGGCGACGTACGTGCGCACGCGCCTGGCGCATCGCACCGGGTGAGTCGCGGCTGTCGCTTGTCGGATGGCCCCGGCCCCTATACTCCTGCGCGGATGACGATTACGCGCGCGGAGGTTGCCCACGTCGCGCGACTCGCCCGCCTCGGCCTCAGCGACGACGAGATGGACCGGCTCGCCTCTGAGCTCGACCACATCCTGGATGCCATGCAGGAGCTCCGCCAGCTGGACACCTCGGCCATCCCACCCACCGCCCAGGTCATCCCCCTGCAGAACGTGATGCGCGAGGACGTCCCCCGCCCCTCGTGGCCCGTCGACGACATCCTCGAAAACGCGCCCCAGACGCGCGAGCACGAGTTCCTGGTCCCACCTGTCCTCGAGTGATGCCAGCCCTCACCTCGCACTCCATCGCCGAACTGCGCGCGCTGCTCGACCATCGGGACGTCTCGGCCGTGGAGGTGGCCCGTGCTCACCTCGACCGCATCGAAGCCCTGGACGACAGCACGGTCAACGCCATGCTCACCGTCACCCGCGAGCACGCCGAAGCCCAGGCGCGCGCCGCCGACGCCCGCCTCGCCGCAGGCGAAGCCGCGCCGCTGCTGGGCGTCCCGATGATCCTCAAGGACGTCATGATCACGCGCGGCATCCGCACGACCGCTGGTTCGAAGATCCTCGAGAACTTCCGGCCCATCGAAGACGGCACCATCACCCGCCGCCTGGCCGAAGCGGGCACCGTACTGCTGGGCAAATCCAACATGGACGAGTTCGCGATGGGCTCGTCAACCGAGAACTCCGGCTTCTTTCCGACGCGCAACCCGTGGGATCTCGAGCGCGTGCCGGGCGGTTCGAGCGGCGGGTCGGCCGCGGCCGTCGGCGCCGACTTCGCGCCTTTCGCGCTGGGCACCGATACGGGCGGATCCATCCGCCAGCCGGCCGCGCTGTGCGGTGTCGTGGGCTTCAAACCCACCTACGGACGCGTCAGCCGCTATGGACTGATCGCCTTCGCCTCGTCGCTGGATCAGATTGGCCCGTTTACCCGCACGGTCGAGGATTGTGCGCTGGTCATGAACGCCATCGCCGGTCACGACGCGTGTGATTCGACGTCGCTGCAGGCGCCGGTGCCCGACTACCGTCGCGCGCTGGGGTCCGAGCCGAGTCTCAAGGGTGTGCGCCTGGCTCTGCCGCGCGAGTACTTCGACGTGCAGGGTGTCGAGCCAGGCGTCGAGGCGGCGGTCAAGGCCGCCATCGCGCACCTGGAGAGTCTGGGCGCCGAGCTTGGCGAGGTCAGCTTGCCGCACACGAAATACGGGGTGGCCACCTATTACCTGGTCGCGCCAGCCGAGTGCAGCGCGAACCTGGCTCGCTACGACGGGGTCAAGTACAGCCTGTCCATTCGCGAGCCGGGTGCGAGCCTGTGGGACCTCTACGAGCGCTCGCGCGGCGAGGGCTTCGGGCGTGAGGTCAAACGCCGCATCATCCTCGGGACGTACGCCCTGTCGTCGGGCTACTACGACGCGTACTACCTCAAAGCCCAGAAGGTGCGCACGCTGATCAAGCAAGATTTTGATCGCGTTTTCGAGGACTTCGACGCCGTGGTCGGGCCGACGTCGCCCAATGTGGCGTTCCCGCTGGGCGCCAAGACGCAGGATCCGCTGGCCATGTATCTGAACGACCTGTTCACGATCCCGACGTCGCTGGCGGGGCTGCCGGGCATCAGTGTTCCCGCAGGGCTCGCCGACGGCCTGCCCGTGGGTCTGCAGATTATTGGCAAGGCGCTGGACGAGGCGGGCGTACTGCGCATTGCGCACGCGTTCGAGCAGTCAACGCAGTGGCACACCGAGCGGTCGCCGATCGCCACTCGCGCGCTCGACACGGTGGAACGGTGAGTTTGGCCTTGTCGACTCGATCCATTGGTGTTCCGTACGTACAGGTGGCACTTAGCTTCGATGGCTGAATCGTTCTCTCTCGATGGGGGTCCCCCCTGGGGTACATATCTTCGACAGTTCCAAACTCATGACCACAACCGCTGAAACCCGCGTTCAATCCGCTGATACGACCAGGTACGAGGCCGTCATCGGCCTCGAATGCCACGTGCAACTGGCCACCCGCAGCAAGATGTTCTGCGGCTGCCCTACTGACTACGCGGGCTCGCCGCCCAACACCCACGTGTGCCCCATCTGCCTGGGCATGCCCGGCGTCCTGCCCGTCATCAACCGCGCCGCCGTGGAGTCCACACTCATGACGGGCCTGGCGATCCACGCCACCATCCCCGCGGCCACCAAGTTCGATCGCAAGAACTATCCCTATCCCGACCTGGTCAAGGGCTACCAGATCTCGCAATACGACCTGCCGCTCGTCAAGGGCGGCTGGATCGAGATCAGCGTCGACAACACCACCCGTCGCATCAACCTGGAGCGCGTCCACCTCGAAGAAGACACCGGCAAGCTCACCCACGCGCCGGGCGGCTCGCTGGTGGACTTCAATCGCGCCGGCATGCCATTGATGGAGATGGTCAGCCAGCCCGACCTGCGTTCGCCAGCGGAAGCGCGGGCGTACTTGCAAAAGCTGCGCGCCATCCTGCGCACGCTGGGCGTCAGCGGCGCCGACATGGAAAAGGGCCAGCTGCGCTGCGACGTCAACGTCTCCTTGCGTCCCGTGGGCGAAGCGAAGCTCGGGACCAAGGTCGAAGTGAAGAACCTGAACTCGTTCCGCTCCGTGCAACGCGCGCTGGAGTACGAGATCGTCCGCCAGGCCGCCGCGCTCGACGCCGGCGAAAAGATCCCCCAGGAAACGCGCGGCTGGGTCGAAGACCGCGGTGTGACGGTTAGTCAACGCTCCAAGGAGGAGGCGCACGACTACCGCTACTTTCCCGAGCCTGACCTGCCGCCGATCTTTGTCGAAGAGGCGTGGCTGGCTCGCCTGCGCGACCAGCTACCCGAACTACCGGACGCGCGGCGCGCGCGCTACATGCGCGACTTTGGACTCGGCGCGTACGACGCCGAGGCGCTGTCGACCGATCAGTGGGCGGCGCGGCTCTTCGAAGACACGGTCGGCGCGGGGGCTGATGCGAAAAAGGCGGCCAACTGGATCCAGAACGACGTCGCACGGCTGCGGGATGCCGCCTCGGACGGGCAGGTACTCGAGGCTGGCCATCTGGCAGAGCTGCTGAAACTGGTCGACGACGGGGTGATCGGCATCTCCGTGGCCCGCCAGGTCTTGCCGACCGTGTACGCAACGGGCCGCGCGCCGCGGGCCATCGTCGAGGAGCAAGGCCTGGGGCAGGTCTCGGATACGGGTGCGCTGGAGCAGACCGTACGCTCGGTGCTGGCGGCCAATCCGGCGCCGGTGGCCGACTACCGGGCGGGCAAGCTGACGGCGATCAATTTTCTCAAGGGTCAGGTGATGAAGGCGTCGCGGGGGAAGGCGAACCCAGGCGTGGTGGAGGAGTTACTGAAGCAACTCCTCGAGCAGACGGGGACCCAGTTCTCGAACTGACAGGCTGCGCCCCGCGGCGCTGGATTCCAACTCGCGACGTCGCGACCCGTGACTGGCGGCTGTCCTAGGCCGCCTTCTTGACGTTCGCCTTGCCCTTGTCTTCGGCCTCGTCCGTTTCGACGATCACCTGGTTACAGCAGCCGAACACGCGGATCCACGACCAGCGGCCACTGACTGGCTCGAGCACGTGCCAGCGTTCGATAGACGGCTGCCTGCAGCCATGTTCGGTCAGCGAGTCGATCTGGACGAGTTCGCGCATGTCTGTTGATTCTGCCCCTTCGGCGACGATGCTCGTCAGTTCACCACCAACGTGCCGGCGGATGATAGCTCGCACGCCGCCGGCAGAGAAGATCTAAACAGCTCGTTCACGAGCCTGTCACGGTCACGATACCGTACGAACTCGCCGGACTGCGCCCGCGGCTCGCCGTATCCTTGACGTGCGCGTGTCATCCCAAGAAGTCGCGCCCTCCTCGTCCGAGATCAAGACGAGCGGCGACCATTTTTACGCCTATATGTACCGCCTGCGCTTGATTCAGCGCTGGGTGCTGATGCGCAGCGCGGTGCCCGAAAACGTGGCCGAGCACTCGTACCAGGTGGCGCTGCTCACGCATGCCCTCTGCACGATTGCGCACGAGGTCTTTGGCACCCAGGTCGACACCGGCACGGCCGTCATCCTGGCGCTCTTTCACGATGCCGAAGAAGTTATGACGGGCGACATCCCATCACCCGTCAAGCATCACAACGCGGGCATGCTGCGCAGCATTCGGGAAATCGAGTCGCTGGCCGCGAACAACTTGCTCAGCATGGTGCCGGACGCGCTCGTCTCGGCCTACCGGCCGCTGATCACGGGTCCCGAGCGCGACGCCGACCTGATGCGCTGGGTCAAAGCCGCCGACGCACTGGATGCGTACCTGAAGTGTGCGATGGAGTACGCGGCGGGCAATCGCGAGTTCGCCGTCGCGGAGAAACAGCTGGAGGCCAAGGCGCGCGGCATGCAGATGCCCGAGGTGGATTATTTCCTCGAGCACTTCGCCCCGAGCTTTCGGATGACGCTGGACGAGCTGACAGAGTAGAACTCGGGGACTAATCGCTGACAGCTAACCGCTGCCCCAGCACCAGGTGGTTGTCGCCGCTCGCCAGGCTCAGGCGCTCGCTGGTGCGCGGGTCGTACACGCCAACTTCGATCGGATAGCTGCCTGGCGCCAGGCCGACGGGCAACTGGATCTCGTAGGTGTCGTCGAGCACTTCGCCCTGCAGCCAGCCCGTCGTCGGTGCCTGGCCGGCCTGCGGCTCAGCGTCGCGCTGGGCCACCACCTGCTGGCCATCTGGATCGAGCACGTGCACGAACACCTTGTACGCCGCCGCCATCGGCGCCGCATCGCGCCAGCGCAACGTGACGGCCACCTTCTGCGCCGATCCGGCGCGAACCTGGCCAGGCTCGACCGACGCCGCCATCAGGTCCATCGCGTCGCCAAAGGTCGCCAGTGGCGCCTGCCCCGACGTGTCGAACACATGCGAGCGCCCCGACAGCTGCACGGTCCCCAGACGCAGGCTCTCGGAATCGTCAAGGGCCACCTCGACGGACACGGCCTCCGCCGGCGCTTGCGGATTGATCACCACCCCCTCCTCGTCGCGCACGACGTTGCCCGCCTGCAACGTATCTGGCGCCACGCGACCACCCAGCAGCGGCAGCTCGTCCTCCTGGACGACCTCGCCGCTGGCGCGTACCAGTCGCACGCGCAGCTCGCTGGCGCTCGGCCCGTCGACCATCGCCCGCCACAGCAAGCCGACACGCAGTGGACTGCCGATGGCCACCTCGGCCGGCAGCGGTCGCGACGCCATCAGCTCCAGACCATCGCCCCGCAAGCCTTGACCTTCGACGGGCCGCATGTCGGCTGGCAGCGCCGCGACGTCGCTTGCCGACCCCGGCGTCAGGACCACCGTCGCCACCGGCACACGCTCGGTGCGCGATCCCTGCCACGTGGCCAGCGCCGGCGCGCCATTCGGCTGCCGCGGACTGATGCCCAGCGACAGGCGATACGACTGCGGCAGCGCCGTCGGGTCAGTCGTCACCGGCAGCCGGCTCAGCAGACTCTCGTCCGTCTGCCATTCGGACGCTGGATACAGATCGAGCGTGCCGTTGCCCCACAATGTGCCATCCCCAGCGGACGGGTCGTCGAGCTGCAGCGAAAGCTGGTACTCAGCAGGATGCGCCACCAGGGGCTGCCACAGCAGTCGCGTGTCGAGCGTGCCGCCCGCAGCGGCGCTGGACGGCGTCTGCAGCGCGTCGACCCGTGCCACGCCGTCAAAGGTCACATCCAGCTTGTCGCTCGACCGCAGCGCACCGGCGCATGCGTCGCGCACCTGCGCGCCGGCGATCACGACCTCGCCCGAGGCCTCCGGGGTGCCCAGGCACCCGGTCAGATCGCCCGCCAGAACGTGGCCCTGTAATTCCGACAACATGTACACCGCCGTGCTCGACACCGGCGGCAGCGGCAGCGACCGAGACGGATCGAACCACTTGAACCAGGGGTAGCGCAGGCCTGGCAGGCTGCCCGCCCCGAAGCGGCGCGGCGTGCCGTCCACCGAGGCGACGTAGATCGCATCGGCACCCACGCGTTCCGCGGTCAACGCGGCGTGGGCCGCGGCGCCACCCAACCCGTGCAGGCTGGTCTCACGCTCCGGCCACTGGCTGACCAGCCCAGCGGCCTGCCACACCAGCGCGCCGAGGGCCAGCAGGCCCCAGCCCGCCAGCGCGAAGCGCGCGGCGCGGGGCCGGTCGCCACTACGCACGACCGCGGCCGTGCGCGACTGCAGCGCGCGGCGCACGCCCTCGAGCGGAACCTGCGCAGCGACCGCGATCATCGGCGCGTACATCGGCATCACCAGCCGATAGCCGTAGGTATCTGCTTCGAACAGCATCAGCACGAGCAGGTGGGTGCCCACGAACGCGTGGATCGGCCACACGTGGAGCGCACGGGCGCGCCGCAAGGTGAAGCTGACGGCATACAGGATCGCCGTGAGCAGCAGCGGCCAGTACACGCCCGGGTCGTTGCGGCCCTGCAGTCCGACGCTGTGCGCGGCGAGCGGCAGCAGCGTCGCGGCGTAGTCGCGCGGGTCGGCGCGGATAAACGCGACGACCGTCCGCGTGGACTGATCCAGGTGCAGCGCGTCGTACAACGGGTCATGCTCGATGGCCGACTGATCGATCAATCCCGGCGGCGGGCGATGGAATTCGAGCAGGCTCGCTCCGCCGCTGCTGCTGATCGGCACAAACTGACCGGAGACGATCCAGTTGCGAGCCGTCACCGGCGCGATTGGCAGCAACACGCCCAGGCCCATCAGCACGATCGTCAGCAGGGCCATACGCGGATAACGCCGCCAGGCCAACCTCAGCACGAGCAGTCCGAACGGCACACACAGCAGAAACTGCGAGCGGCTGATCGCCGTCAGTCCCAGC
>JAFAWJ010000151.1 GCA_019242065.1 Chloroflexota bacterium | reverse complement strand
CGGTCAGCGGCTTCCGGGCAGAGGCTACGACGAGGGCGCCACCGTGACTGTCCTCCAGCGGCAGGGTGAATGGACCCAGATCCGCGGTGACGACGGCCGCGTTGGTTGGGTGCTGTCCGTCACCGTTCCGGCGTCGAGGTAAAGGTAAGCTGAGCGCATGCCAGTCACCGCCGCGGCGCGTATTCACGACCAGCTCAGTCACCCGGTGCTCGACGGCGACGGTCACTGGGTCGAATCGGTGCCCGTCATCGTCGACTACGTCCGCGACGTCGCCGGCGGCGATCTCGCGGAGGAGTACCGTCGCTCACAGACACGCCAGGGCGCCTGGTACGCGGCGTCGTGGGAGGAGCGCCGCGCGCGGCGTCTGAGCCGCGGCAACTGGTGGATCACCACCGCGGATACGCTCGATTTCGCCAGCGCCATGCTGCCGGCGCTGCTCGTCGAGCGCATGGGCGACCTCGGCATCGACTACGGCGTCGTGTATCCGACGCGCTGCCTGGGCGCCAACAACATCGCACGAACTGAGCTGCGCCAGGCGGTGTGCCGCGCCTACAACACGATGGTCGCGGACGTCTTTCGCGATCACGCGCGCCATCTGACGCCCGCCGCGCTGATCCCGTGCTTTTCGCCGGACGAGGCGATCGCCGAGTTGGAGCACTCTCTGAGGCGGCTCGGCCTGAAGGCCGCCAGCTTCAAAGGCTCGCTGCCGCGCCCGGTGGCGGCGTACGCGGAGCAGTCTCAAGCCCCGCAGTACATCGACGCGCTCGGCCTGGACAACCCGCACGATTACGACCCGCTGTGGCAGAAGTGCCTGGAGCTGGGCGTGGCCGTCACCGTCCACCAGGGCAGCAACGGCTGGCCGAACCGCACGTCGCCGAGCAATGGTGAGTTCAACCGCATCGGTCACGCCGCCGACGCGCATGCCCCGTTGACCAGGGCCCTGTTCCTGGGCGGCGTCGTCCACCGCTTTCCGGAGCTGACGTTCTCGTTCCTCGAGGGCGGTGTGGGCTACGGCGTCGAGTTGCTCTGCGGACTGGTCGGCGGCTTTGAAAAACGCCACTACGCGGCGATGCTCGAGCACCTGCGGCCGACCAATATCGACGTCGCCCGTCTCCAACAGCTCATCGATCGCTACGGGTATGCGCGACTGAAGACCACCGGTGAAGCAGCGGTCGACTCGCTGGGGCTGACCGAGCTGACGGAGCGCGAGACCGAGTCGCTGGACGACTACGCCGCGCTCGGCGTGGACTCCACTGAGGCGCTGGTCGAGCAGTACGCCCGCAACTTCTACTTTGGCTGCGAGGCCGACGATCCGTGCAACGTCTGGGCCTTTGACGCGCGCATGCCCGGCCGCCTGAAGGCCATGCTGGGCACCGACGTCGGCCACTGGGACGTGACCGACTTCACCGACGTCCTGCCCGAGGTCTGGGAGATGGTCGAGCACCAGCTCATCTCCGAGCGCGACTTTCGCGACCTGACGTTCAGCAATGCCGTCGAGCTGCACACGCGCATGAACCGCGATTTCTTCAAAGACACGGTCGTCGAGCAGGCCGTCGAACACGAGCTGGCCACGACCAGGCAGGAGGCCATACACGGGTGAGCGACCCGACCATCATCTATACCCACACCGACGAAGCACCGGCGCTGGCTACGTACTCGCTGCTGCCGATCGTGCAGGCGTACGCCGCGAAAGCGGGGGTGCGCCTGGAGACGCGCGACATCTCGCTGGCAGGGCGCATCATTGCCAGCTTCCCCGAGCACCTGAAGGACAAGCAGCGCATCGGCGACGCGCTGGCCGAGCTCGGCGAGCTGGCCAAGACGCCCGAAGCCAACATCATCAAGCTGCCCAACATTTCCGCCTCCATCCCGCAGCTCAAGGCGGCCATCGCCGAGCTCCAGCAGAAGGGCTACGCGGTTCCGGATTACCCCGAGGATCCCCACTCCGACGCCGAACGGGAGACCCTCAAACGCTACGACCGGGTCAAAGGCAGCGCCGTCAATCCGGTGTTGCGGGAAGGCAACTCGGACCGTCGCGCGCCGGCCTCGGTGAAGAACTACGCGCGCGCGCACCCGCATCGCATGGGCGCCTGGAAATCCGACGCGAAGACCAACGTGGCGCACATGGCGGGCGACGACTTTCGGTCGACCGAGCGGTCTGTCGTCATAAAGAAGGATGGCTCGCTGCGTATCGAGCTGGCAGGCGAGGACGGCAGCACCACCGTCTTGCGCGAGACAGTGCCGGTCCTGGCGGGCGAAGTGGTGGATGCCTCGGTGATGCGCGCCGCGGCGCTGCGCGACTTTCTCTCCGCGCAAGTGGCGCGGGCCAAAGCTGAGGGCGTGCTGTTTTCGGTGCACCTCAAGGCGACGATGATGAAGGTCTCCGACCCGATCATCTTCGGCCACGCCGTCCGGGCCTTTTTCCCGAACACCTTCGCCCAGTACGGCACCGCGCTGGAATCGGCTGGGCTGGACCCCGACGACGGTCTGGGCTCCATCTTCGCCGGCCTGGAGTCGCTGCCCGACGGTCAGCAAATTCGCACGGCCTTCGACCAGGAGATGGCTGAAGGTCCGGCGCTGGCGATGGTCGACTCCGCGCGAGGCATCACCAACCTGCACGTGCCAAGCGACGTCATCATCGACGCCACCATGCCGGCCATGATCCGCTCCTCCGGTCACATGTGGGGCCCGGATGGCAAGGAGGCCGACACCCTGGCCGTCATCCCCGATAGCAGCTACGCCGACGTGTACCAGGTGGTCATCGACGACTGTCGGGCGCACGGCGCCTACGATCCAGCGACCATGGGCTCGGTGCCCAACGTCGGCTTGATGGCGCAGGCCGCCGAGGAATACGGCAGCCACGACAAGACCTTCGAGATAGCCACGCATGGCACGGTGCGCGTCGTCGACGCCGATGGCCAACTGGTTCTCGAGCAACCGGTCAGCCCGGGCGACATCTTCCGCATGTGCCAGACCAAGGACGTGCCGGTCCGTGACTGGGTCAAACTCGCGGTCAATCGTGCGCGGCTGACGGGTGACCCGGCGGTGTTCTGGCTGGACGCGTCGCGACCCCACGACGCCAACCTGATCGAAAAGGTCAAGGCGTATCTGCCGGAGCACGACGTCGACGGCCTGCGCATCGAGATCATGTCGCCCGCCGAGGCGACCGCACTCTCGGTGGAACGCATTCGTCGTGGGGAAAACACGATCTCGGTGACGGGTAATGTGCTGCGCGACTACCTGACCGACCTGTTCCCGATTCTCGAGCTGGGCACCAGTGCCAAGATGCTGTCGATCGTGCCACTCATCGCCGGCGGCGGTCTCTTCGAAACCGGCGCTGGCGGCTCCGCGCCGCGACACGTACAGCAATTGCTCCACGAGAACTACCTGCGCTGGGACAGCCTGGGCGAGTTTTTCGCGATTGCGGCCAGCTTCGAGCTCGTCGCCCAGAGCACCGGCAACCGCCGCGCGCAGATCCTGGCCGACACCCTGGATCGCGCCACGGGCACCTTCCTCAACGAGGACAAATCGCCGACGCGCAGTGTCGGCGGCATCGACAACCGCGGCAGCCATTTCTATCTCGCGCTGTACTGGGCGCAGGAGCTGGCACGTCAGACAGACGACCGCGAGCTCGCCGCGGCATTCGCCGACCTTGCCACGACCCTGGCCGAGCAAGAACAGACGATTGTCGGCGAATTGAATGGCGTCCAGGGTCATCCGACCGACGTCGGCGGCTATTACCAGCCCGATCCTGAAAAAGCGGCGCAGGTCATGCGCCCGTCGAAGACCTTCAACGCCGCGCTGGCTGGCCTCGAAGCATGACGGTCATCGACTGCGACATTCATACGGCGATTCCGAATGCCGACGCGCTGATGCCGTTCCTCTCGGACCACTGGCGCGAGTACATTCGCACATCGGCCTTCAAAGGCGCAGTCGATACCGCCTACCCGCCCAATGCGCCGACGACGCGCATGCCCGCCGGGGTTCCCGACCTGGAGGCCGTGCGCCGCGACGTGCTGGACCCATGGTCGGTCGAAGTGGGCATCCTCAACTGCGCCTACGCGGTCGACAGCCTGCACAATCCGGACACCGCCGCGGCCATGGCCGCGGCGGTCAACGACTGGCTAGTCGCCCAGTGGCTCGACAGGGAGCCGCGCCTGCGAGCCTCGCTGGTCGTCCCCACGCGTGTGCCGGCGATGGGCGCTGCGGAGATCGACCGTCTGGGCGACCATCCCGGCTTCGTCCAGGTATTGCTGCCGGTGCGATCCGAAGCGCCGTACGGCAATCGACGCTACCTGCCGATCTTCGAGGCTGCCGCGCGGCATGACCTGGTGGTCAGTCTGCAATTCGGCGGTGCACCAGGCAATCCGCCGACGGGCAGTGGCTGGCCTTCGTATTACATCGAAGAGTATGTCGGCATGGCCCAGGTCTTTCAGACGCAGGTGCTGAACCTGGTGGTCGAGGGTGTCTTCGATCGTTTTCCCAATCTGCGCATGTCGCTGATAGAAGGTGGTTGGACGTGGCTGCCGTCGCTCCTGTGGCGCATCGACAAGGACTGGAAGGGGCTGCGGCGCGAAGTCCCGTGGAACACGCGCGTGCCGTCGGCCTACGTGCGCGAGCGTATTCGACTGTCCCTGCAGCCGATCGACGCGCCGCCTGAGCCGGAGCATCTCGTGCAGATCATCGAGCAGATGGGCTCGGATGACCTGCTCATGTTTTCCACCGACTATCCTCACTGGCACTTCGATTCACCCGACGAGGCGGTGCCCGCGGGCTTGCCATCGGACCTCCGACGCAAGATCCTGTATGAAAACGCGCGCGCGTTTTATCGGTTCAACTGACACACGGGAGGAGCCGTCTACAGCAATGGTCACCACACTTCCGCCGCCCACTACTCGCCGCCAGGCCAAGCTGGCCGTGATCGATTGCGATATCCACCCCGCGTTGAAGTCGCCCAAGGCGCTGCACCCGTATCTGTCTGAGCGCTGGCGCCGCCATCGTGACACGATCGGCGACCGCGGGTTCGCCGGCGCCTACTACCCGCGCGCCAATCCGAACGCCGCGCGGACCGACGCCTGGCCGCCGAGCGGCCTGCCGCCTGGCTCCGATCTCGACTTCATGCGCTACCAGTTGCTGGACGCCTGGGACATGGACTTCGGCGTGCTGCAGCCACTGCTGGGCGCTGGCCAGCAGCTCAATCACGAATATGCGGCGGCGTTGTCCTCGGCGATCAACGACTGGCAGATCGACGAGTGGCTCGACCCCGAGCCGCGGCTGCGCAGCGGGCTGGTGGTTGCCTACGAGTCACCCGAACACGCGGTGGCCGAGATCCGGCGCATGGGCCAGCACCCTGGCTTCGTGCAGGTCATGCTGACGATTCGCACCAGCGAGCCGCTGGGTCGACGGAAGTACTGGCCGATGTACGAGGCGGCGGTCGAGGCCGGGCTACCGATCGGCGTGCACTTCGGCGGCCAGGGCGGGCATCCGATCACGGGCGCGGGCTGGCCGTCGATGTACCTCGAGGATCACGCGGGGATGTCGACCGCGTTTCAGGCGCAGGTCATCAGCCTGGTGTGCGAGGGCGTCTTCGAGCACATTCCCGGGCTCAAGATCGTGCTCATCGAGGGTGGCTTCGCCTGGGCGCCGCCCCTGGCGTGGCGGCTGGATTCCGCCTGGCGCAAGTTGCACGACGAGGTGCCCGATTTGCGTTTGAAGCCGTCGGAATACTTCGCCGAGCACTTCTGGCTGACGACGCAGCCGATGGAAGAGCCGCCCGTGGCGCGGCAGTTCGTGGAGATGCTGGCGCACGCGCCGTGGCTCGAGGACAAGCTGATGTTCTCGACGGACTATCCGCACTGGGACTTCGACGCGCCTGACGAGGCGCTGCCGAAGATCAAGCTGCCCGAGGGGTTCAACGCCAAGCTGATGGCCGAAAACGCCCGGGCGCTCTACAAACTCCCCGTTCGCGTCCAGGGCCACTGAATGCGTCGACGCGGTCGTCGCGGACGGTGTGATCCTGCCTTTCGCGACGCGTTCTGGCGTGACCAAGCCTCCAGGCACTGAGCGGCGTGGCGAAGTGGGTGGTGGCCACCGTCGACGAGATTCCGCCTGGCCAGCGCAAGATCGTCGACGTCGGCGGGCGGTCCATCGGCGTGTTCAACGTCCGCGGCGAGTTCTTTGCCGTGCTCAACCGCTGCCCGCACCAGGGCGGCCCGCTGTGCCTGGGCAACACCCTGGGGTTCCTGCGCTCCGAGGGCGTGGGCGAGTTCCACTACTCGCGCGCGGGCGAGGTGCTGCGCTGCCCGTGGCATGGCTGGGAGTACGACCTGCGCACGGGGCAGTCGTGGTTTGACCCGGGCCACGTGCTCGTCCGCCGCTACGACGTGAGCGTCGTGCCCGGTTTCGAGGGCCTGGAAAAAGGCCCGTACGTGGCCGAGACGTTCCCCGTCTCGGTGGAGCAGCACTACGTCGTCGTGGAAGTCGGGCGGTGAGCTGACAGCGTCGGACCTGTGGCTGCCGCTGGCGAGCGACCGCGCTCACCTCGACCTGGTCGGCGGCAAGGCGGCGTCACTGGCGCGGTTGGCCCGCGCGGGCTTGCCCGTGCCCGACGGCTTTGTCATCACCACGGCCGCATATCGACGCGTGGTGGCGGCGAACAATCTGCAAGCCCGCATCACAGCCGCCGCCAGCGAACCCGACGCGGAAGCCACCAGTCGCGAACTCTTCGACCACGCCAGCATTCCCGACGAGGTCCTGGAGGCGATCACGACGCCCTACCGCGCCCTTGGATCCGAAGAGGCCCGCGTGGCGGTGCGCTCGTCGGCCACCGCCGAGGACCTGGCCGACCTGTCCTTCGCCGGCCAGCAGGACACGTTTCTCAACGTCAACGGCGAACGCGCGCTGGTCGACGCCGTGCGTCGCTGCTGGGCCTCACTGTTTACGACCCGCGCCATCACCTATCGGAGTCGCGCTGGAATCAACTCGGAGACGGTCAGCCTGGCCGTCGTCGTCCAGGTCATGGTCCAAGCCGACGCCTCAGGCGTGCTGTTCACCGTCGACCCCGTCTCGGGCGACGCGCGCCAGCTAACGATCAACGCCACCTGGGGCCTGGGCGAAAGTCTGGTGAGCGGCGCGGTTACCCCCGACATCGTGGTCGTCGATCGCAACACGAACGCGATCCTGCGCCAGACCATCGGCGACAAGACGCGCATGACCGTCGCCACGGAGTTGGGAACGGTCGAACAACCGGTCGCGGCCGAACAACAACACAAAGCCGTGCTGACACCCGAGCTCACCCGTGAGCTGGTCGCCCTCGGCCTGCGCGTCGAGGCGCTGTACGCCCAGCCCATGGACCTGGAGTGGGCCCTGAGCGGCGGCCAGATCGCCCTCCTGCAAGCGCGGCCGATCACCACCTCGCCCACCGAGGAGTGGAACGATTCGCGCCTGGGCGACTTGCTGTGGACCAGCGCCAACCTCGGCGAGGCGGTCCCCGACGTCATGACACCCGCCACCTGGTCGCTGATCCAGCGCTTTATCTACGGGGCGATGCAAGCCAACTTCACCGCTGGCTACAGTCCCGTCGGCAACATCGGCGGTCGGCTGTACATGAACCTGAGCCTGACCGCGACGCAGGCCAGCATCATCTTCATGTCGCGCACAAAGCTGGTCTCGCTGCTCGAGCAGACCTTCGGCCAGATTCCCGACGACGTCGAGATTCCGCTGGTGCACGTGCCGCGCTGGCGTATGCTGCGCGAGCTGCTGCCGGCCGCGCTGCATCTGCAGGTGCGTGTGCGCGATAACCTGCGCCGCTTCGACGCGTTCGTGAGCGCCGCGCCGTCTCGCGTCGAAGCCGTGCTGCGGCACATCGAGGCGACGGCAACGCCGTCTGAATTGCGCCGTCTGTGGTACGCCGAGCTGGGACCGTTGTTCGACGAGGCGTGTGCCATGCTCGAGGCCGCCACGCGCCGCGACAGCGGCGCCTTGCTGCGCACCCGCGGCGCCATCGCCAACGTCGTCGGCGAGGCTGACGCCGATCTCTTGCTGACGGGCTCGACAGGCGCGGGCGGCCAGCTGGCCAGCCTGGAGCCGCTGCTCGGATTGGAACAGGTGGCGCGCGGCGAGTTGTCGCGCGAGGCCTACGCCCGCCGCTACGGTCATCGCGGTCCACACGAGTTCGAGGTGTCGCTGCCTCGCCCAGCCGAAGATGTGGACTGGATCGATCGCCAGCTCGAAGGTCTGCGCGCGGCGCCGGTGGACGCCAGCGGCCTGCTCGCCCGTCGTCAGACCGCCACGGCGGCCGCCTGGCAGCGGCTCGCTCAGCGCACGCCGAAGCAGGCGCGCTCGGTGCGCAAGCAGGTCGCGCGGGCCAGGCGCGCATATCAGGCGCGGGAAGCGGCGCGCTCGGAAGTCGTGCGCGTGTTCTGGCCCTTGCGGACGTTCTACGTGCGCGCAGGGGCGCTCTTGGACCGCGCGGAGAACGTCTTTTTCCTACCGATCGACGAGCTGCTGCGCGTGCTCGGTGGCGAACGCGGGCCGCTCAGCCGGGTGGCCAGTCGCCACACGGCGTACTCGCGTTACGCGGCGTTGCCCGCGTACCCAGTCTTGATCCGCGGCGCTTTTGACCCGTTCACGTGGGCTGCCGATCCGCATCGACGTACGGATTTTTACTCGGCAACAGCCAGTGCGGCGCAGACGACGAGCGATGCCACTATCTCGGGCCTGCCTGGCGCCCCGGGCATTGCCGAGGGCACCGCGCGCGTGCTCGAGTCGCCTGAGGCCGCCGAGTCACTCGAGCCCGGTGAAATCCTGGTGACCTCCGTCACCAATGTCGGCTGGACGCCGCTGTTCCCACGCGCCGCCGCGATCGTCACCGACGTCGGCGCGCCGCTGTCACACGCCGCCATCGTCGCGCGCGAGCTCGGCATCCCGGCCGTGGTCGGCACCGGCTCCGCGACACGACGCCTGCACACGGGCGACCATGTGCGTGTGGATGGCGGCCGCGGTCGCGTTGAGCGTCTGTCCACGTAGGCGTGGACACCCTTGATCAGCGGGTCGCGTGGCTGGCTGCCCGCTGGAACCTGGACCTCGCCACCCCGTTCCGCGTTACGCCCGGAAGCTATGGAAATTCTGTGATCCGCGCCCGCCTGGACAACGGCACGCTGTGTGTGCTGAAGGTCAGCTCGAACATCAACGAGACACGCTCGGAGATCCGTGCGCTGGAGATCTGGGACGGTCGCGGCGCGGTCCGACTCCTGGCTGCCGAGCCGGACCTCGGCGGCCTCTTGCTGGAGCGCGTCGAGCCAGGCAGCATGCTCGTAGAAGTGGAAGAAGACTCCGACACCGCCACGCGCATCGCGGCTGGAGTCCTGCGCGGTCTCTGGCGGCCGGCGTCTGAACAGCGTGGATTGCGCTCGCTAGAGTCCTGGTGCGCCGCTTACGACCGCAACCGGGCTGCGTTGACACATGGAGTCGACGGTTTTCCGGTCAGTCTCTTCGAGCGTGCGGACACGCTTCGAGCGGAACTGCTGGCAAGTACCCGCACACCCGTGGTCCTGCACGGCGACCTTCACCACTTCAACGTGCTCCGCTCGGAGCGAGCCGGATGGTTAGCCATCGACCCCAAGGGACTGTGCGGTGACGCGTGTTTCGACGTGTGTCAGTTCTTGCGCAATCCCGAGTGGGTGCCGCCGCCCGTCAATCGGCGTCGGCTGGAGACGCTGTGCGCGGAACTGGACCTCGACCCACAACGCGCGCGCGCCTGGTGCCTGGTCCACGCGGTGCTGGACGCGTGCTGGTCGTTCGAAGAGCAGCGGCCCATCAGGGAGCGGGTGGCGTACGCCGAGCAAACCCTGCAGTTCTGACGTGGCAGATCAACTATCTCGACAATGTCAGCTAGTTCGTTCGCTATTTGACCACCTGGCCAGCCGCTTCTGACGCCGATGTATGATTCTGGCTAACCCTGGAGGTTTAGGGCACACTTCGGGGCACACACACCAGCGCAATCGGGATTGGGCAGCTACATCGGGGAGGCATCGTGACTACGCCGCCGAGCAACGCACTTCAGATTCAGACCTGGAGCCGCCGTTCGTTCCTGCTACGGATCGGCGGCACGGCCCTGGGCGCCGCCACCCTCCTGGCGGCCTGCGGTCCCGCCGCCTCGCCCCCGAGCGCCACGCCCGCTGCCGCCGCACCGCCCACGACCGCTCCCCAGGTCGCGCCGACGACGGCGCCAGTCGCCGCGGCGCCCACCGCCGCCCCGGCCGCACCGACCACCGCCCCCGCGGCTGCCCCGACCTCCCCGCCGACAACCGCGCCGTCCGCCGCGGCCGCTGGCGGTGCCCCGACCGGCAATCTGCGGTTTGCCAATGCCGACTTCGGCAACGAGTCGATGGACCCCGTCAACATCGAGTCGTTCTGGGGTTGGGCCATGTATGACGCGCTGCTGACCTTCGACCCGACCGGCAACGTGGTCGGCAGCGTGGCCGAAAGCTACGACCTGAGTCCAGACGGCTTGACGTGGACCTTCAAGATCCGCAACGGGATCAAGTTCCACAACGGCGATCCGCTCACTTCCGCCGACGTGGTGTTCTCCCTTCAGCGCTTCGGTTCCCAGGAATCGACGAATCCCTGGTCGCCGTACATTCTCAAGAACAACGCTTCGATCACCGCTCCAGACGACTCCACGGTTATTTTTCAGGCCCAACGCCCTGAGTGGCCGCTGAAGATTCCGTTCGCGTGGACGCGCATCCTGCCCATGAACTACTACAACTCGGTCGGCGAGGACGGCTTCCGGGCCCAACCCATCGGCTCCGGACCCTACAAGTACTCCAAGTGGGTGCCGAAGACCAGCATGGAGTTCGACGCCAATACTGAGTACTGGGGCGCCACCAAGCCGCAGTGGCAACATATCACCGAGACGCTGGTGCCCGAAGAGGCAACGCGTGTGGCGCAGATTGAACGGGGTGACGTGGACCTCATCACCAACGTATCGTTCGACCGGCTCGTCGAGCTGAAAAACAACGGCTACCGCCTGCAAGAGGTGGGTCTGCCGACGAACGCGAACATCAGTTTTCCGGGTACGTTCATGACCCAGGGGCCCACCTCCGACATCCGAGTCCGCCAGGCGATGTCGTACGCGATCAATCGCCAGGAGATGAGCGATACCTATTACAAAGGTTTTGCCAAGCCAGGCGGCTGGTGGTTCTTCAGCGAGCAAACCTGGGGCTTCGACTCCAGCTTCGTACCAGACGCGTACGATCCGGACAAAGCCAAACAGCTCCTGCAAGACGCGGGGTATCCGGGCAAGTTCAATCCACAGACCATCGAGCTGTACACCACCGCCGTCGCCGCCGACTTGATGCAGATCTTGCAGGGTTACTGGCAAGCCGTAGGTGTCAACGTCGACATCCAGGTTGTCGATACACCGGTCTACAACGGCCTGGTGTTCGTGCGGGCCAAGGATCCTACCGACAAGCAGGTGGGCGCGATCTGGCCGTGGGTGAGCCCCACGTTCTTCAACAACGTGTATCACTCCGCCAACATGTTCACGTCGACCGGTGTGCACACCACCAGCAACGACACGACTGCCGACCAGATGTACGCCGCGGCGACGACCGAGCTCGACGACGCCAAATCCAAGCAGCTCTGGCAGGACATGATGCACTACGCGTATGACACGATGTGGGTCAACGTCGAGCTGGTGACCGTGCCTACCTATTTCGTCGTCGGTCAGAACGTCGGCGCGTTTACGACCGGAACCAACCTGAGTATCTGGGATGCCTACGGCGGCATCCAGCACGCTTCCGCGTAGTCAGGACCGCACACCATGGGCCGCGTAATCCTCATTCGACTGCTGCAAACATTTGTCTCCCTGCTCGGGATGTCGTTGCTGATTTTTGTCCTGGTGCGCGCCTCCGGTGACCCGGTGGACCTCATGCGGACTGCCACGACCACCGATGCGGACCTCGCCAATATCCGCGCTCAGTTAGGCCTGGACAAGTCGTATCCGGAGCAGTACTGGATCTTTGTCAGTGGTCTGGCTCGAGGTGACCTGGGCGACTCGCTGATTCAGCGCCGGCCGGTGACGACCATGATTGGCGAGGCCCTGCCGAATTCCCTTGCCCTGGGCGGTGGAGCGTTCGTCGTCGGCATCGGCCTGGCCCTGGTGCTGGGTGTGATGGCGGCGACCAAACGCGATTCCTGGCTGGACAACGGCGTGAAGTTCGTGGCCGTCCTGGGGCAGGCGCTGCCCGGTTTCTGGGTGGCCATCGTCGGCATCTACATTTTTTCAGTCCACTGGCAACTCCTGCCTACCTCGGGCACCGGTGACCCGTCGCATTACGTACTGCCGGTGCTGGTGCTTGCCTTCTTTCTGATGCCGGGCATGCTGCGGTTGGTGCGCTCGAGCATGCTTGACGTGCTCGGGAGCGAGTACGTGAAAATGGCGCGCATCAAAGGCATGCCTGAGCGCACGGTGATCTGGAAGCATGCCTTTCGCAATGCGCTGATAGCGCCGCTCACCGCCGCGGGCGCTATCTTTGCTGGCTTGATCACGGGCGCGGTTATCCTGGAAAACGTGTTCGCCTGGCCAGGTGTTGGCCGTCTGCTGGTGACGGCCGTGTCGGGCCGTGATTTTCCTGTCGTCGAGGGCATCACCGTGATGGTCGCCCTGCTGGTACTGGTGATCAACTTGCTGGTCGACCTTACGTACGCGTACGTTGACCCTAGAATCAGGCTGTAAAAAGTAGGTCAGATGGACGTCGCACTCGGTCGGCCAGAGATCCTCGTCGATGCCAGCGAACGCCGTCGCCCGGCGCGGCGCTGGGACATCTTCCTTCAACTCAACTTCCTGATCCCCGTGACGGTGCTGACGATCATGATCCTCGGCGCCATCTTCGCGGGCCAGATCTCACCCTACGATCCGCTGCAGACCTCGCTGAGTGCCCGGCTCGATCCGCCGGCCTTCGCGGGTGGCTCGGGTGCCCACCTCCTGGGCACCGACAAACTGGGGCGTGATGTCCTCAGCCGCATCATCTGGGGCGCCCGCGTCTCGCTGAGCGTGTCGCTGCTGGTCATCCTCATCACGGGCGTGATCGGCACCGTCCTGGGTATTGTCAGCGGCTATTTCGGTGGCTGGCTGGATAGCCTGCTCATGCGCATCACCGACATCAGTCTGGCGTTCCCGGCCATCCTGATTGCGCTGCTGCTGGCGGTCACCCTGGGCCCGTCGTTTACGACCGTCGTCCTGGCAATCTCGCTCCTCGGGTGGGCCGGCTACGCGCGCCTGATCCGCGGCGAGGTGCTGAAGTTGCGCAATGCTGACTTCGTCTTGCAGGCGCGCATCATTGGCTGTTCGCCCTTGCGCATCATGGTGACACACGTCTTTCCCAACGTGGTGAATCCGCTGCTGATCCTGGCGACCCTCTCGGTGGGGCTCGTCATTTTGATCGAGTCGGCGCTGAGTTATCTCGGTGCCGGCATTCCGCCGCCGACACCGACGTGGGGCTCGATGGTCTCGGACGGCCGCGGTCTGATCGACACCGCCTGGTGGATCTCGTTCTTCCCTGGCCTGGCGATCGGGATGGTCGTGCTGTCAGGCAACTTCCTCGGCGACTGGCTGCGTGACCGGCTCGACCCGCGGTTGAGGCAAATCTAGGTGGCGGCGGCACAGCCCTT
>JAFAWJ010000138.1 GCA_019242065.1 Chloroflexota bacterium | reverse complement strand
CGCGGTCAGTGCCGACGATGTCTCGCAACCACGACGCGAGTGCGCCGAACGCCCGCGGCCTGCTGTTCACCATTCTCGGCGAGCTCGTTCTGCCGTGCGGCGGCCTTGCCTGGACCTCGGCCCTGATCAACGTGTTTGCTCGCCTGGGCGTCGAGGAGAAGGCAGCCCGGCAGGCGCTGATGCGGACGGCCGCGGCTGGCTGGTTGGACGCCGACCACTTCGGCCGCCGCACGCAGTGGCGTCTGACACCCAGCTCGGAACGCCTGCTCAGAGATGGCGCCCAGCGCATCTATTCATTCAGCGGCTGTGCACCTTCGTGGGGCGGTCAATGGCTGCTGGTCTCGGCGCATGTCCCCGAAGCCGAGCGCTCCGCCCGCCACGTGCTCCGACGTCGCCTGACCTGGGCCGGCTTCGGCTCCCTTGCGCCAGGCCTGTGGATCAGTCCGCACCCAGAACGCCTGGCCGAGGCGATCGCTGCGCTGCGTGCGGCGGGCGTCGCGAGCACCGCGCATGTCTTCGCCGCCACGCGAGCTGGAGTGGGCAACGAGCGGCGCATGGTGGCCACTGCGTGGAACCTGCCCGCGATCCAACAGCTGTACCAGCAATTTCTCCGCGACTTTCGCGCGCGCACCACGGACGACGTGCTCGTCAAACAGCTCGAACTGGTGCACGCGTGGCGCCGATTCCCGTCCATCGATCCTCTGCTGCCACGCCTGCTGTTGCCGTCGCGCTGGAGCGGCGAGCAGGCCGCGCGCGTGTTCGCCGATCACAACGCGCTCTGGTCGGCCGCCGCCCGAAGCGAGTGGCAGCGACTCAACGGCAACGTCTGAGCCGCCAAACAACGTACCACAGTACCGTTGCTGAGGCGCAACGAACTGTAGAATGTTGGGTCAGAGGGGGGGAGTCACATGTCCCTTTCGAGTACCGACCAGCAGCACCAATCCGATGCTGTGTCCCGGGCGTGGATCGACTTCCGCGCCGAGCCAGCAACCTACCACCACTGGCGCCTGAGCTTTGATGGGCCCGTGGCCACCCTGACCATGGACGTCGACGAGCAAGGCGGCCTCGCGCCCGGATATGAGCTGAAGCTCAACTCCTACGACCTTGGAGTTGACATCGAGTTGTACGACGCGGTCCAGCGACTACGTTTCGAGCACCCCGAGATCCGCGTGGTGGTGCTCACCAGTGGCAAAGACCGCGTTTTCTGCGCCGGCGCGAATATTCACATGCTCGCCACCGCCTCGCACGCCGCGAAAGTGAACTTCTGCAAGTTCACCAACGAGACTCGGAACGGTATCGAGGATGCGACGGCCAGCTCGGGCCAGATCTACATGGCAGCGCTCAACGGCACGGCCTCGGGCGGCGGGTACGAGCTGGCGCTTGCCTGCGAACACATCTTGCTGGTGGACGACCGCTCATCGGCAGTCTCGCTCCCGGAGTTGCCGCTCCTGGCCGTGCTGCCGGGTACGGGCGGCCTGTCGCGTCTCGTTGACAAGCGCTATGTGCGCCGCGACCTCGCTGACTACTTCGCGACTCGCCCCGAGGGGATCAGCGGTGACAAAGCGGTCCGCTGGCAGCTGGTTGACGAAGCGGTGCCGAAGTCAAGCTGGACCGAACGCGTCGCGGCTCGAGCGACTGCGCTCGCGGAGCACTCGAAGCGTCCAACCGATGCGCAAGGTATCGAACTGACGCCGCTCGATAAGGAGCGCTCTGAGTCCCACGTCGCGTACAGGTGGGTAAGGGCCGCACTGGATCGGGAACGCCGCCTCGTCGAGATCGTCATTAACGACCCTGACTCGGAGCCTCCGACCGAGGCAAGCGATGTGCACGAGCAGGGCGCCGCCTTCTGGCCCCTGGCGATGTCGCGCGAGCTCGACGACCTCATCCTCGACCTCCGCACCAACGAGCTGGAACTGGGTACCTGGGTGTTCCGCACGCAAGGCAACGCCGAGCGGGTGCTGGCGTACGATCGATTGCTCCTGGAGCAGCACGACGATTGGCTCGTCAATGAAATCATCCAGTACATGAAGCGCACCTTGAAGCGCCTGGATGTCACGAGCCGTAGTCTGCTCGCGCTCGTCGAGCCGGGCAGCTGCTTCGCGGGTTCGATGCTGGAGATCGTGCTGGCCGCGGACCGCTCCTTCCAGTTGAGTGGCGTGTTTGAGGACGTCGACCCCGGTGCCACTCCGGCCGCAATTACGCTCGGTCCGATGAACCTCGGTCCACTACCTATGGGGAATGGATGGACTCGGCTGCAGACGCGCTTCGTCGGGCAGCCTGCGGCATTCAGCGCGGCGGAGGCGCGCGTTGGCCAGCCGCTCATCGCCGAGGACGCGGACCGCCTCGGGCTCGTCACCTTCACTCCCGACGATATCGATTGGAGTGAAGAGGTGCGGCTCGCCGTTGAAGAGCGCGCGAGCTTCAGTCCGGATGCGCTCACCGGTCTGGAGGCCAATTACCGCTTTGCCGGTCCTGAGACACTGGAGACCAAGATCTTCGGCCGTCTGTCCGCTTGGCAGAACTGGATTTTCAGCCGCCCGAACGCCACGGGGCCAGAAGGCGCGCTCCGCAAATTTGGCAGCGGCCAGCGCGCACATTTCGACTCAACGCGAGTCTGAGGTTCTGACATGACAACGGCCGACTACGTCGAGAAGATTCCGAACAATGTCAACCTGCGCGACGACCGCCGGCTGCAGCGGGCCCTCGAGGTCTGGCAGCCGAACTTTCTGAACTGGTGGGACTCCATGGGTCCCACGCTCCCGACCCGAGATGTGTACCTGCGGACTGCCACCAGCGTCGACCGTGAAGGCTGGGCCCAGTTCGGCCACGTGCCTATGCGCGATTATCGCTGGGGCATCTTTCTCGCCGAGCCCGATCCGGATCGGCGTGTCGCCTTCGGGCAGCGCCAGGGCCAACCCGCGTGGCAGCAGGTCCCAGGCGAGTATCGCTCCAGCTTGCAGCGCCTCATCGTGATCCAGGGCGATACGGAGCCGGCGTCGGTCGAGCAACAGCGCAATCTGGGTGCGACCGCGCCGAGCCTGTACGACCTCCGCAATTTGTTTCAGGTGAATGTCGAGGAAGGCCGCCACCTCTGGGCGATGGTGTACCTCCTGCACGCCTATTTCGGACGTGACGGCCGCGAGGAAGCTGAGCTCTTGCTACACCGTCACTCGGGCAGTGCGGAATCGCCACGTATTCTGGGCGCCTTCAACGAGGAAACCCCGGACTGGCTCTCGTTTTTCATGTTCACCTACTTCACCGATCGAGACGGGAAGTACCAGCTGGGCACACTCAAGGAGTCCGCGTTCGATCCGCTGGCGCGCACATGCTCGTTCATGCTCAAAGAAGAGAGCCACCACATGTTCGTCGGCCTCACTGGGGTCGCGCGGGTGGTTGAGCGGACGGCTCAGGTGATGCGCGAGCACCAGACCGATAGTGTGGCGGCGTATGGGGTCATCCCGTTGACCGTCATCCAGAAGTATCTGAACTTTCACTTCTCGGTTTCTCTGGACCTGTTCGGCGGTGAGACCTCGACGAACGTGGCCAACTACTTCACGGCCGGCCTCAAAGGTCGCTGGGCCGAAGAACGCCGCAAGGACGACCACCAGCTCACGGCTGGCTCCATGCTCGTCGATGCGGTCGTCGACGGGGAAATTGGGCAAACCGAAGTATCGGCGCTCCTCGGCCTGAATACGGATCTCCGCCGCGAGTACATTGCTGACTGTCAGAACGGGGTGGACCGCTGGAATGACATCCTTGCCTCGGCCGGCCTGCCGTGGCGTCTGAGTCTGCCCCATGTCGCCTTCAATCGCAAAGTGGGTGCGTTTGCGGAAATCCAGGCCTCGCCAGGTGGAGTCAAGCTTTCACCGACGGAGTGGGCCGAGCGCAAAGACGAGTGGCTACCGACGGAGGTCGAAAAGGCGCACGTGCGCTCGCTCATGCGGCCGGTGTACGAGCGTGGCAAGATTGCCGCGTGGATCGCTCCGCCACGAAACGGCATCAACGGCAAGCCATTTGACTACGAGTACGTCCACCTTGTCTGAGGACAAAAGGCTGTTGCTCTGATCCGGCTGGTGCGCGCGGTGAAAGAGGGGTCGCATCGGAGCAGATCCGGGAGCGCCTGGCCGCCCGAAAGCTTTTGGGCTTGGCCCTACAGGGTGCGTCGCCATAGTTGAGCAGTGCAAGAGGATTCAGGCTTTCCTTGCGCGCGCGGCGGCACCTCACCCGTCAACGAGCCGGCGACTTGCGAGATCAGGGCGGACCTTGTAAGCAACACGCCGGCATGTATCGGTGAGCTGCTTGCCCCTTTGTAGAACATATGTTCCACTCATTCACATGCGAGTGGCGGCCGTCACTGGGAAATGGTTCAGCGCACAAGAGAACCGAGTAGCCGAAGGCCTCCACCTTACGCGCATACTCGACGTACTCCGCGACCCAGGCGGTCTGAACGTCGTACCACCGAACGGAAACGCATGCGTCTGCGGCATATGTTGGCCCTTGAGTAGAAACGGAACAGGATCCTACGCTAAGAATTTACGGTCAAGTCGCGCCCCTTGACTTGCCCAAATCCGGACGATTTGAGCAGTGTTGGTGGGCGGCGGGTGTAGGCCTCGGCGTCAACCCAGCCGAATTCGTCGCCGAGCCTCAGCCCGACGGTGACGACCCCAGTAGAACACGCCTCTAACCTGGTTGGAC
>JAFAWJ010000122.1 GCA_019242065.1 Chloroflexota bacterium | reverse complement strand
GCTGCCGAGTGTGCGGAGCAGAACGTCCAGCTGCGCGAACGTCAATTGGCTCTGGCGAAAGTAGTATTCCGTCCTGCGACTTTCCGGTTCAAAGCCAACCATCACCGCCACGGAGTCTCGGAGGGGTGGACGTACCATCGATCGAATGGCTGGCTGTGCGGTGGGAGGGATCTCGACATACACCTTCACCTGCTCTCGCTCGTCGCGGTTCCACCGCATGCCCAGCCGGGCACCCCACGTCAGCCGCGAAGCCTGCTGTACGAGCGTCCAGCGTTCGACGTCCCCACTCGCGAGCCGCGCGTGACCCAGCCGGGCGACGAGCGCGTCAGCGGCCACGAGCCGCTGGTGATCCGGTGTTTCAGGTGGGGCAACATCGACGGTGTAGCGAAGAAGGCTGTCGGCACTCGAGAACGTGAACTCCAGCGGAGCGCCGTCGGTGGTCAATCCGCTGAAGGACCAGGCTACCTGTGGCCACGCCGACCGACGAACGTTCTCACAACATAATGCGAGCGTCTGCGCAACACGCTCTGCGATCGCGCTTCCCGCCTCCGCCCCGAGAACCCGTCCGACTGTGGCGACAGCCCTGGTCGTGGCGTCCATCTAGCTCGGCTGAAGCACTATCACCGGGTCGGTCGCGGTGACAAGAGAGCCTCGTTGCTGCTGGTTGTCAGTCGTCAGAAATGTGAGCTGATATTGGAAGCTGTTGGCCGTCCTGTCAATCAACGGAATGTGAACCGCGGGCGGAGGTGCTGCTCCGGGTGACACCTGGAGAGTCTTCGCAAATGTGTACTTGTGCGCTGGATCTGCGTACGATACCTCGACAATCGCTTGCGAGTACTTTGCCGCCGAGAACGCCGGCACCAACGTGAGATCGATGGACCCGTTGAACGGATCGCTGACGATCAATGCGCTGGCCGTCGAACTGGTCTGCGATGTGCTGATGAGCGTGCCATCTTTGAGATAGCAGTTCGTCGAATAGGTATACGTGTGCGGTCCCTGGTCGGCCAGGCGCAGCTTCCAGAACTGAGGTGCTCCGGTTCCACGCACAATGATCGTATTCGAGGGGTGCCACGCATTTGGGGCCGGCCCCTCGTATTGCAGCAACACCTCGACGCGATCCACGAAGTCGGTGTTGAAGCGATCCGCGGATACAGCTACCTGGAGGAATCCGAGAAACGCATAAGGGTCCAGATTGAGAACGCGGTTCTCGGTGGTGACCTCCGGCAGCGTGTATTGCGTCTGCTCGCCCAGCCAACCGGATTCAGGATCGAATTGGTAATCTGCCGTGTATCTGAATTGCGTTTGCTGAATCAGGCCCTCGAAGACATCCCACGTCTGGGCTGGGTCGGCGGGACTGCTGAAGGTGAAATCAGTGTGCTTGGCGCCTGCGTTGCCGTAATCAAGTGCGACGTGCGCTTGCAGCAACCCGATACCGGCGAACTCGTGTGGTGGATGAACCACCACGACGAAATGATTGAAGAATGGGTCGTTGCCATCGATCTTCAGGAAGTGCTTGCTTTGATCGACTCCCTGGAGCAGCAGGCCAAAATAGCCTTGCGGCGCATACGTTCGCTGCACGGCGTTCATCTGGTTGAACTCGTACTCCACCGTCTTCAGCTCATCCTGCTGGACGAACTTGAGACGGAGCGCGACACCAAACGGCGACGCCGCCGAAGATGCGGCAGCTGCGGTGCCTGGCGCAAGAATGTTCGGAATGGCTGCCGAGGGGGTCTGTCTCGAGGCACCTGGCGCGGGAGTCGTAGCGCCAGCCGCTGCATGTGCGGCAGTCGCGCCGCCCGATGCCGCAGGAGTGGCTGAGCCGGCCGCTGCCGGGATCGGGTTCGGGGCCGCGGATCCACCTGGCGTAGACGGGGGAGTCCCAACTGGAGTTCCCGCGGGTGCGCCACCCGCTGCAGCCGATGGTCCTGCCGTGCCACCGGCAGCGGCGCCCGCTGGGGGAGGGTTCCCGCCAGCCGAACCTGCCGGCGAAGACATGCCGGAGCCCGCGTGCGACGCGTTCGAGGCGCTCGACATCGGGTTGTTTCCGGCGGGCGGAGAGCCGCCACCCATGCTCCCCACGGCGTGCGAGGTCCCGCCGGCGTTGGCGGGAGGAGTGGTAACACCTGAGCCTGCACGAGTGGGAACACCCACCGATTGCGCGTCAGCCGCCTGGGCGGTCGCGGGCGTCAGACTTGGCTGAAAGAACTGCGCCAGGATCTGATCTTTGAAGAGGTTGAGCGCCCAGTTTTCGCGATCGACGCCGCTGGCGTCGGTTGTCAGATTGGCGACCTCAATTCGGATGACCTGGTCCTGGCGGAGCTTTTCGAACGTCGCGTCGATGCCCGCTGAGACGAAGTACACCTGTCCAGTCAGGCCAACGCTGAAGGAATCGTACACGCGCTTGAGATCGGCCGTGATCTTCACATCCAGCGCAGGCTGCACTCCGGTGAACTTGAGATTGTAGATACCGCCCACTGGAGCCATGCCATCGCGGAAGGCCTGCTCCAGAATTGTTGCACCTTCTTCTGTCAGCGTCAGTGCAAAAAGTGCGTCGTTGTTCCCGAACAGTTCTGGGGCTGATGTCCCGAGAATTCGCTCCACGGCCTGGCCGGCGCCCGCGGCGCCCGGGCTCGCCGTCGCCCCGCCACTCCCCTGCATGTCGAGAGCGACAATCTGGACGGTCCCTTCGTCGAAGGGGACAATCGACAGCAGCGGATCGGAGACATCAGGAAACACCGTCCGAATCTTGCCAATGATTGCCTGCTGGTTTTCGTCGCTTAACTTCAGCGAGAGCGTGACGTTCAAAAATCCCACGCCTTGGATTCCGGAGCCCGCGACATCTGGCGCATACGACGTGAGCAGGAACTGGGGTTCCGAGCTGCCGTCCAGTGTCTCGAGGCCTACAGGGCCCGGCAGACACCAGAAGTCGCCGCGTTTTTCATGATCGGGGAACACCGTGATACCGTTGACGGTGAAGGTGTCGCTCGAGAACAGTAACATGAGTACCTTCCGCTACAGGCTGGTGTGTGCCGGCCGTCAGTCGAGTTGACTCAATGGAACGACGACTTGATTGCTGGTGGCCGGAGTCCAATCCACACTCTTCGTCTGTCCGTTGCTCAATTGAATGTCTGCGCGGTACTCCGGGCTGATGTGCGCGTCGAGATAGTCGTATGCGAATGTGCCTGAGTCGGCCATACTATCGAGTTGCACGGACTGCGCGAAACTGATGCCGTTGGCCGGGTCGAGATAGCGCAGTTGCACGTTGATCTGCATGACTTTCTTGCTCGCGAAGTCAATGGCCTCCGATTTGACCACAACCAGCTGGTGACCTTTCATTCCATCCTGGAGAATGAGAAATGCATCAGATGTGACAGATCCGGGAATAGTCCATACCTGGCCATTTCGCTTGATGAGTCGGGCTTCGTAATAGATGAAATTTTGTGATGCCTGTTGCTTTTCGGCGATAAACGCGGGTGAGGTTGGCGCTACCTCCGTCAGGGTGAACGTTTGTTGCACAGCTGCCTGTTCCTTACGGGGGTAGGCCAGGAACACGAGCGCCTGTGAGAAAACGGACCAATCAAGGGCCGCGAGCACCGTGAGGCCCACCTTCGACGGAAACGGATCCGAGATATTGATCGCTGCGTCGCTGGTCGTAATCCAGTCCGTCCTGGTGGTGCCACCCGAGGCCAGGGTGTAGGCCAGCCGGTACTTGAAGCTGCGTGCGACCGTGTCACACAGGAACAGAGACCAATCGACTTCCGTGTTCGCACTATTCAGGATCGCGCTCGGCTGCTCGTTGATGCCATTTGCCGCGTCGAGGTAGTGACATTCAACCTCGACACTGGGGTAGCGATCCCAGGGCAATCCGAACGCTCGCACCGGCACGACCGTAATGTCATACAACTGACCGCGGGGCTCGATATCGATGTTGCCAACCGCGCTGAGTGTTGAACTCGTCAGCGTCCCCGGGCGCTGCGCTGTATCCACGTTTTTGAAATTGACGGTGTATGTATATGCGACCGGCAACGACATCTGGGCATTGACCAGGAGACTGGTCCAATCGACGCTGGCTTGCGGAGCGGCCCCGGTTAACGTGACGGTCTTGCCGATATTGTTGTAGGTCATCTGGACGTCGATCGAAGCAATCGAGTCAGTCTCGAAGTCGGCATGCGTGGTGACAGTCACCTGCCGCCGCTGGAAGAATGGATTGTCCAGGTCCACCGGGACGATGAATTGATCGAGGCTTACACCCGCTTGAGCGATCGTATTCAGCAGACCCGCGAGATGACCTTGCGGGTAGATGGTGCGCAGGACCGTGGTGCGCTCCGTGACGTCGAAGTTCAGAGACTTCTGGTCTATGCGCGTCAGATCCACCTTCTTGTAGGAGAACCCCGCCATTCCCCCAACTCCACCAGCTGCGGCGATGTCGCTGATGTTCCGGAAGGTTTGGACAGCCTTGTCCCAATCGTCGGGCTTGTTCGGGTCTGGTGGTGGCAGGCTCGATTCGAAGAAATTGGTCTTCACTAACTCGTAGCACCCGGCGACGGCTCGATCCCGATCGGAGGCCGCCGCCGTACCGAGATCCTCCTGTGTGGTAAACGTGGATTCGTCGATGGTAATGACCCTGTCCTCGATCAGCTTGTCGACGGATTTCTCAATGTCACTCGAGAAGAAGAGGAAGTTGCCGCCGTAGTGCTGATCGAGGTAGGTCTGTACGCGGTTCCAATCCGCGGAGATGCGGACGTTGAACGCTGGCCGCAAACCCAAAAACTGCAGCGAGTAGATGACGGCGACCGGCATCATCTGGCGCTTGAGCGCCGCGTCCATTACCGTCACACCATCCTGGCCAAACTGTACTGAGAACGTGGCCTGATTGTCTCCAAACAGCGCCGGCTTGGCGGCGTTCTGTATCTTGACCACGAACCTGGGAGCATCGGTAGACGGCGCACCGGTCACAGGTTGCGTGGCAGGCGCCGTCGAGCCTGGACCGCCCGCCGGAGCGGTGTCGCCGCTCTCAGCACCGAGCAGCACGAGCCTCACCGAGCCGTCCACAAATGTGATCGGCGACAGGCGTACCGGGCTGCTCAGGTTCATCTGTCGCTGGACCTGCTGCTGGATTTCGCTCAGATCATCCGAGCTTATCCCCAGGTTTACGTCGAAATTGAGAAAGCCCCCAGTACCGGCGCCACCACGGAACTCGATGAGCTGCAACTGAGGCAGCGATGCCCCACCTGGTCCCCCGAGACTCGTCAGATGCGGCATCATCGGAGAGACGTAGAACTGGAGGGGGTCCTTGTCGTCTGGAAGAACCGAAATCCCGTTTATGACAAAGTACGGCGGATTCAAGTACAGCATTAGCTTCCTATCGGGAAACCACTATTCAGGACCCTCACTGGGAAGGCATCTGCAGCAGAAGGTCAGTATCACTGCTGGCGGTCTCCGGTTGCTTCACCACCGTTGGAGGAGTCGTCGCCATGAAATAAGTGGCCTGGTAGGTGTAGCTGGTCTTGCTCGGGTCCTTGGCGTAGAACGTCCAGGGGGCGGGGGTTGCGCCAGATTTGATAACCACCTCCTGGTTCAGGGCGATGCGATTCGCAGGGTCGTTGTATGCGAAATTGACCTGCACCACCTTTACTTTCGTAAAGTCCAGCAACGTGGGATCGGGCGTGACGGTGATGATCTTCTGATTCGGAGGGCCAAACGTGATGAGATTGCTGGTCGAGGTGGTTTGCGGAATGTCCTCGGTTGTATGGTCCTTGTGCGTCACGACGCCTGAGTAGTTGACCACGCCTTGACTATCGACGAGGATGGGAATGCTCCAGTCGTGGCTGCGGTTCGCACTAGTGAATGTGAAATCGCTGGCTTGCTGATAGTTGTTTGCGGCATCCACGTATGTCATCTTCAGAAAGATGTTGTCGATGTCGTTCGTGAAGTCGCCTTCGGAAATGAAGCTGACGGTTTCCTGGCTGAAAGGGCTCTGGATGAACAGTTCCTGCGTGCTGTCGGATATCCAGGGTCGCACCAACTGGGTCCCGTCGGCCATCGCGTACGTGACCTGGTACTGGTACGGCTTGTCGAACGGCTTCATAAGGACGACCACCAGCGAATCGGTCTTTTTCGTGCTGTCGAACGAGAACTGCCGGCTGATGGCCGCCCCCGACGCATCCGGATCGGGGTACTTTACCGAGACTAGCACGGTGGGTGACCTGGTAAAGTCCACGTTCGTGACCGTCATGTTCATATACAACATGCCCATGGACCCCACGTCGACGGTCAGCACCTGCGCGGTGGTGCTCTGTGGGGGCACCTTGTACGGTGCGCTCTGGTCCATGTAGTTGACGTTGACCGAGTACTTGTAGCTCAGGTCGCCGTTGACCGTGTCAGAATCGAACTTGTAAATGTCGTCCGGCTTAATGAAATGGAATCCGCCGGTCGTCGGCGGGTTGCTCTGGTCGTAGATAAGATTCACGTCGACGCTCTGCACGCGGAACTTTGCGAAGTCCGCATTGACGCTCACGCTCGAATGGACCTGCGCAAAGAATGGATCATTGGCGTTGACGGTGACGGCGTAATCCGCGAAGTCCGGGATATTTTGAAGAGTGCCCTGCTGGGCAGTCTCCAACAAGATGTTGTCTCGCTCTCTGTATTGTTCGTAGAAGCTGAATCTTGCAAAGCTCGATTCGTCGCGCGTGACGTTTTTCATGCCGTCGTCGCCGCGGTTGCTTCCCAGATCGGCGCCTGTATTCGTGCCGGTGACTCCACCGGTTGACCCACTGCCGGATGAGCCGCCACCTGAAGAGGACCCACTGCTGGAGGACCCACTGCTGGAGGACCCACTGCTGGACGAGCCGCCACTGGCGCTGCCCAACACGTTCTGGACGGCGACATTGAGCTGCTGCCAGCCCCAGTTGGTGAGGTCGCTGCGAGTCTTGCTTGCGTTCGCATCACTGGGATCCAGGCCGGTGAAGTCGAACTCAACACCGCCGGAGTCCGAGTTTATGAACGCCTCGCGCATGGTTTCGTTTTCGGTATTGTCGCTGCTGTCCCAACTGCCACCGCTTTTCTGGATGCTCTGATAGAAGCTGGCAAACTTGACGGCGTTGAACCACACTTTCCCAGTGATCGGAGGGAGGACCGCCCAGTAGCTCAGGTCATACTCGATCTGGACCACGCCGCCCGAGCCTTTCATGGCGGCCTCCACCACGGCGGCCCCTTCGGGAGTGAGCTCGGCAGTGAACGAGCAAATCAACGAGCCCAACAACGACGGGGCGCCCGCACTTTCAATCTTGCTGACTAGCGCCCCTCCGCTGTCCAGCAACGTTAGCTTCGCAGTGCCTTTGGTGAACTCTGGCAGCGAAATCGTGGCGTGCGCGGAGCTCGGCCCGCCTCCGGCGTTCAACTGCTGATCGAGCTGCTTTTGGATCGCCGCCAACTTGTCCGGGGGAATCACGAACACCGAGTCGAAAATCAAAAACCCGCCGCCCTTGCTGCCATCCGGCCGATCCACGGGTAACAGATACTTGATAAATTTGAAAGACGGTTTACCTGTCGCCGGGTCCAGCCGAAAGCTCGGCTGATCAGGCATCACATAATATCTGCTAC
>JAFAWJ010001177.1 GCA_019242065.1 Chloroflexota bacterium | reverse complement strand
TCCGACTCCAGAATGTACCTACGCAGACAAGTTGGAGACACATTTGTGAAACTGGCGGACTACAGCGGTTTCGATCACCACCCACAAACTGGACCGAGACGCATCTGCAACCTCCAGGTCAACCGGTACGCTCGTACGCTAGGGTCGTTTGTTGCTTACAAGCCGCTGCGTCGCACACGTCGCCGCATGGGCTCGGTGCGGCCGCGTACGCGATCAAGGCAGCATGTGCTGCCGCGCTGGATCGCGAAGGCGAAAGCGCAGGGCGACTCGAGTGCCGGTGGCAACGTGGCCAGCTCCCGCAGGCAATTCGGGAGCTCGTACTCGACGATCAGCGGTTACGGACGACATCTGCTGGTCGGTGTTCGACTGACTGAGTAGCGAAGCTTCGCCTCAAACCATCGAGTAGTTCCCTCCTCTGATCGACGCCCCTTCCGGTCAACCCTGGTTCTGTGGTATGTGTCTGAATGAACTACTTGAACCGGGAGAGTGCCATGCCGAACGTTGCTGAAGTGATTCGCGACCATGTCGCGCTCGCGGTGGAGTGTGTCGACCGGCTGTACCTCAACGCGTATGTGCCGGGCCTGCAACGAGGACCTGGTGTGGTGGCGTTCTTGCGCCAGCGCGGCCAAGTCATAGCCTCACCTGCATTGTTCGGAGAGATTACCGATCGGTTCAAGAGCACCCTGCACCAGTACTGCTCGACGCGCAACATTCCGTGGATCGAGTTCACCAAAGGCCAGGACAAAGACAAGTTGGTCGAAAGTTATCGTCAGCAGTTCGCTGCGGACGAAGGCGTGGTGCTGGTAGGCGTCGCTCAAGAGAAAGCCAAGGCTTGGGCAGCCACCAAAAAGGTCGATGGACGCCGCATTCACTTCACCTTCGACTGGCGAACCGTCTACGTCAATCATTACTACATCTATCTCATCGATCGCGAGTGGGGACCGGCGTTCATCAAGGTATGTGGCTACGCTCCTTACGCGGTGAAGGTGTGCGTCAACGCGCACGAATGGGCCAAGCGTCAGGCGCTGCGACGAGGAATCCCGTGCCAAGCTCTGGATAACGGCTTTCTGGCATGCGCCGATCCAGCCTCCCTCCAGGCCATCTGCGACTCGCTGAGCGCCGACGACATCCAGGACTTCTTCGACCGCTGGGTCGAATCGCTGCCCTTGCCTCTGACCGCCGACGATGCCGCTTCGGGCTTTAGCTATCGGCTGTCCATCCTGCAGATGGAGGTGAGCCTCACTCAGGTGTTCGATGACCCCGTGCGTGGACGAGAGTTTTTTGAGGAGGTGATTCGCGACAATCTCGATCTTGGCCGACCTGATCGTGTTCAGCTCCTGGTGGATCGCAAAGTCATGGCGAACACCCCGAGCTGCTTCTCGACACGGATCATCACGGACGGGATCCTGCCCAGCCTGCACGTCGAGTACAAGCGCTGTCACATCAAGCAGTACTTCAAGGAGGGGCGCGCTCTGCGCACCGAGACCACCTTCAACAACACGTATGACTTTCGCATTGGAAGGGGTCTGAGTAACTTCGCCCACCTCCGCACCTTGGGACGGCGCATCAATTGGCGGCTGCTCCACCTGGAACGCACCGCCCATGACTGTGGGCTCAGCCAGGCCAAGTTGAGTGCACTGACGGCCCCGAGCCGCACCCTGCAGGGCCAGCCAGCTCCGGGCCTCAAGCTCGGCGATCCGCGAGTGACGGCACTCCTCGGAGCGCTCTGCTTGTTCGTGCTCACGCCAGAGGGAATCACCAACCGACGCCTACGCCCGCTCGTGGCCCAATTGCTGGGGGTGCCAGACGCCGACTACACCGCGCGCAAGATGGGCTATGACCTGCGCCGACTCAAGCGTAAGGGTCTCATCCAACCGGTCGGCCGCAAGCTCTGTTACACCTTGACTCCCCAAGGCCGCCGAGTGGCATTGTTTCTCACCAAGGTCCAAGCGCGTATCCTCCGCCCAGGCCTCCAAGCACTCGACCTCCGCATCACGTCCGCAGCACCCCCGCCCCTGCGCACCGCCTATGCCGCCCTCGATACTGCCATCCAAGACCTCACCACGGAGGCGAAGCTCGCCGCCTGACTCTTACTGTTTTGTGCAGACCTGTCTTTCGCAAGACAGCTAGTGCAACAGCCGGCCGGCGGCGAATCACCGCATCGGTGTCCATCTGCTCGACGGTGACGCCCTTGTAGGGGATCTGCTTGCGTGGCACCACCTCCAGTCCGTCGGCGCGCTCGGCGGTGCGCGGACGACGAAATCATCTCCTCCTGATCGTGGCGAAGCCGTGGGGCAGGCGTTTCGCGTTTCGTGGCACGCAGGATGTCCGCCTGCGCCTTGACCAGCGAGTGGGTTCCCCGTCATTCATGGTAGTCGACTCAAATACCGGCCCGCGTAAGCCGCCTGAATGCGACGATTCTCAGCTGGCTGCCCTGAGCCAACGCGGGCGGTTCCAGGTTTCCCGTATACGTTCGCAAATGCGCGAAGCGGCTGAGGGCTCCGGCAAGGTGATGCCGTAGGTGGCGGCGATTTCCAGGACCGGAGCCGCCACATAGACGGGCGACTGCATATGCAAGGCCACGCCCAGTGCGTCGCTTGGTCGTGCGTCCAGAACCTGCTCGCCATTGGCGCCGACCACAACGAGCTCGGCATAGAAGGTCTGGTCGACGAGACGGTTGATCCGGATCTCGCGCACCTGCCCGCCCGCGGCTGCAAGCAAGCGTCCCATAGTTACGATCGAGAACGGACGCGGCATCTCTGTTCCTGCCAACAACACCGCAAGGCCGTTGCCCTCGCTTTGTCCAACCCAGATCGTCAAGAATCGTGCAGGGTCCGCCAGGTCCTGAAGCATCATGACATAGCGCACGTGGGGCGTATTCGGATTGACGAGGAAAATGTCTGCAACGCGCACTTCGACCCACTCAGGACCGTTCTCTCGCCAGCCTTGCCAGCGGGTCAGTACCTCATCAGCGAGCGCGGAGGAGCCGACAGAACCCGGTGCGTTCGCTGAGTAGTCAGAGTCCATCAGCAGTCGCTCATCTATACGCAGTGGAACGCCGGTCACGACAGTTCGCAGCAGCGACTGGACAACAGGTTCCTCAGGAATTTCCGTGGGTGACTCAGGAGCTTCCGAGCCCGACGCGGGAGCGATCTGCAGCAGTGCGGTGAGACCGTCATCCTGTTTCGTCAGTCGGACGCCGGTGAGTTGACCATCCACGAACCGACCTGGAGTCAGTGCCGCGGGTGAAACGAGGGCGGTCTCCGCACGCGCACGGACGACGTCCTCGAACAGCCAGTTGGGCAAACGCTGGCGCTGAAGGGCGACGGCAATTGCACGCGCGAGACTCGCCGAGGCCGGCCCGGAAGCCGGCACCTGCGCCTCCCGAAGTCCCGTGGACTCACGCACGATCACCCAATGCTGTCCGTCGCTGGTTCGTCGGACGTCGGCGATGCGGGCAAGCAGCAGGCTTGACTCGACAGGCTCGTTCTCGTTTGTCAAAGTCTCCTCCATAAGGGTGAGCAGGTAGGGCCGCAACCGCGCGCGT
>JAFAWJ010000917.1 GCA_019242065.1 Chloroflexota bacterium | reverse complement strand
CGAGCCCAAGATACCTGGGCATCCCGGCGCCGACGCTGGAGTCGTTGTCGAGGAGCCGACCGATGAGCCAGGTGGGCTGGCCCCGCCGCAACTCCGGGACCACGATGCGGCCGGCAAAGTGCTCGTGCCCGTGGCGGTTGATCAGTCCAACGCGCAGGGCTGCCCACAAGGGAAGACCGCGCCAACGGAGAGCCGGCACCAGCTGCCCGCCGGCCGCGTAACCGACCTGGCAGCGTTCGACCGTTGATCGGTCGATGCCTCGCTGCTCGAGGTAGGCGAGCGCCTGAACGTCGCCAAGCAGTCGCTGGTGGTACAGACTGGTGGCCGCCTTGAGCACGGCCACGGTATCCAAGAGGTCTTGGGCGGGAGTCTGCACCTCTGCAGACGGAGATCGCACCATCGGCGGTGGTGCGGGTCGAGGCGAAGCCTGGGCCCCGCCGAGGCGATCGACAGCCTCGCGAAAAGACAACTGCTCGACGAGTTGGAGAAAAGTCAGGACATCGCCGCCCAGCGCGCACCGGTAACAGCGCCAGGTCTGGGTCTGCGGATACACGTAGAAGTTGGGCCGGCCACCGTCAGCGTGCAGCGGGCAGCGTCCTACAAGAGCTCGACCCTGAAGACGAAGCTCGATCCCGTGGCGGATCATGACGTCCTCGATTGGATGGGCCTGCTTCAGCGCGGCAGTGTCAATTCGGCGAGGTGGCCGAGCGGCAACAGAGTGCACCAGGCCAGCTCAGCCAGCCGCCAGCAACTCGGGTGGCAGAGCGTATAGCCACCGCGAGGGCTGACGAGCCTCGAGCTGGCCACTACGCTCACGCGTGCGGCAATAGCTCAGATAGAGGCGCTCGCGAGGCCGTGTTAGCGCCACGTAACCAACGCGGAGTTCCTCGCGCAGAGCCTCTTCCACAACAGCTTCGCCTGGAGAGGACCGCTCAGTGCATAACGCCCGGTAGTGCGGCAGGATGCCTTCCTCGAGCCCGGGAACGAACGTCGCGCGCCATTCGGACCCTTTCGCCTGATGGATTGAGCTCAGTCGCGCCGCTTCAACTTCTGGAACCGGGTCGACGTTCTCTCCCAGAGCCAGTCCGTCAAGCCAGTCATCAAGTCCTGCATCAGCTCGCCGTGCGACAGCCCGAAGGCGGTCCAGGACATGAAGCCGCTGGATACCCTCGGGGTGACGCTCGAGCCAGCCGAGATAGCCGCTACGATCGAGTGCGCGATCAAGCAGAGCCGCAGGCGCTAGACCACGGCCGGCCAGCGCGTGGAGATCGTAGACAAGTGCAACAAATCCGGCGGCGGCGCTGACCGAAGTCTCCTTCGGATCAATTTCGGCTGCGCGTGCCGGAAGCGCCGCGCTCGTAGAGGGCTGGTCGACAAGCGAGGCAGCCAGTCGACTCAAGCCGCGCGGCGGCACATTGATCACCCTGGTCACGGCCACTCGGTCATCCGGATTACGCGCGAGACGGAGATAAGCGAGCGCGTCGCGGACGACACGTGCGCTGAAAAGGTCGCCTTGGCCATGTCGGGCGTATGGGACACCAGCCTCTCGCAGCGCTGCGGCCAGACGGTCAGCCTGGCTATTGCTGCGATACAGAACCGCCGCATGGCCCGGATGCGGCAACAGACCACGATCAACCAGCACCCCGATCTGGTTCGCCACGAAGGTCGCTTCAGCTTGCTCGTCATCCGCTGCGTACAGCCTCGCTGGTGGTCCGAGTGGGTTGTCCGTTACCTGCGCGGGCCGATACGCCAGCAGCTCGTTCAGAGCGTTCGCCAACTCGACCAGGCTTCCGCTCGCACGGAAGTTGTGATCGAGTGAGATACAGCGAGCCCCCGGAAACGCGAACTCGAAGCCGAGCAAGAAGCGCGTGTCAGCGCCGCGGAAAGCATAGATGCTCTGAGCGGGATCGCCGGCGACAACCAAATTGCGGTGTTGCGCCGCGAGCAGCTGCAACAACGCCACCTGCGTGGCATCGAGGTCCTGGACCTCGTCGACGACAAGCCAGCGAAAGGCGTCCTGCAACACGCGCAGCGCGCGCTCATCCTCGCGGAATAGCTGGAGGGGCAGCGCGACCATGCTGGCAAAGTCAAGCACGTTGCGTCGCTGCAAGCGCTCCTGGAAAGCGTCGGCCAGATCCGCGAGAGGATCGGCACGCCTTGCGACCGGATCAGCCTGTAGACGGCAGCGGTCGACGGCAGCAGCCAGGTCGGCGAGTGGAAACGCGTCAAGGTCCCAACCCTGGTCAGCGGCGACGGCGGCCAGC
>JAFAWJ010001079.1 GCA_019242065.1 Chloroflexota bacterium | reverse complement strand
CACAACGGCGCGTGTGTACTGGTGGTGCCCGATCCTCGCCACGGCGTACCCGAGGGCTTCGTGCCGCTGCGCCAGACGACACTCTCGGGGAGCATCGTCGGTCCACTCGCGCACCTGCGCCTGGTGCAGCTCTTCAGCTACTCGCGGTTGGAGTGCGAGCGGATCGTCGAGGCGAACTATCGTTTTCCGTTGCCGGGCGACGCGGCGGTCACCAGCGTGCGCGTCCAGTTTGGCGAGGTGACGGTCCAGACGCACCTGGCCGAGCGCGCCGACGCCGAACAGCAGTACGCCACCGCTCGCGAGGAGGGCCGCCAGGCGGCGCTGGCGGCGCGCGAGTCGGCCGACGTGCTCACCCTCCAGCTCACCGGATTGCAGCCCGACCAGGACGTGATCGTCGAGACGACTTTCGTCCAGGCCGCGGCGAGTGACGGAGTGGGCTGGCAGCTGCGGGTGCCGCTGACGATCGGTCCGCGCTTCAGCCGGCCGGACGAAAGCGACTCCGCCGCGAGTCGCGGCCAGCCGCTGCAGGTCTGGCGCGATCCGCGGCATCGCTTCAGTCTCGACCTGCGCATCAAGAACGCGGCGGCCGTGGTCAGCCCGTCGCATGCGCTGGCGATCTCGGCGGTGGGCGATGGCGCCTCGCAGCAGGTGCGACTCGCAGACCAGGGCGCGGTGCCCGACCGCGACCTGGTCATCGGCTGGCAACCGCATCAACTGACGGCTCGGCCGGCGCTGGACCTGATCGCGCACGAGGACCTGGATGAGGGCACGCGCTACTTCCTGGCCCTGGTGACGCCGCCGCGGCTCGACGCCGGTTTCCAGGGGGTGGACCGCGAAGTCGTACTGCTGGTCGACCGATCGGGCTCGATGGAGGGGCCCAAGTGGGACGCGTGTCGCTGGGCGGTGCGCCGCTTTCTCAGCGGACTGAGCGCGGCGGACCACTTCAATCTCGGGCTGTTCGAGTCGCACTGCACGTGGTTGGGGCCACACGGCGTCGCGGCCAGCGACGCCGCCCGACAGCGGGCGCTCACGTTCCTCGACGCGCACGGTCCGACGGGCGGAACCGAGCTCGGGCCTGCGCTCGAGCAGGCGCTGCGCTCGCCCGCGGCGCCTGGCACGCGCGCGCGGCACGTGCTGCTGATCACCGATGCGCAGGTCAGCGACGAGTCTCGAATTCTGCAACTCCTCGAGGCTGAGGCGGCCCGGCCCGAGCGTCGACGGGTGAGCGTCATCTCGATCGACTCCGCGCCGCGCAGCGCCTTTGTGCGCTCGCTGGTCGAAGCTGGGGGCGGGGAAGCGGTATTTCTCACCAGCGACCCAAGCCAGGAGGACATCACCGGCGCGCTCGATCGGGTACTGGACACCTGGGCGAGGCCGCTGGCAACCGACGTGGCGCTGACCGTCGAGACGGGCGCCGCCAGCGTACAGGCGCGTCATGCCGTGGGAGTAACGCGTTCGCACTTTGCGCTGGGCGATCTACCCGCCGGTCGCAGCCTGTGGGTGAGCGGTGCGGTGTCGCTGTTCAGCGAGCCAGTGGTGCGCCTGTCGGCCGGTGGCTCCGTGCTGGCGGAGCAGGTCCTGAGTCTCGACGATGCCGCGCCAGGCAATCCTGAAGTCAAGAGGCTGTTTGGCGCGCGCCAGATCGCCAGGCTGGAACGACTGGAGGCGCAAGTGCACGACGACGAGGCGCGCGATGCGATCCTGGACGAGCTCGGCTACGCGCACGACCCCCTGCGCCAGCCGCGGAGTCGGCCGCTGTACGCCGAGAACGTGGCGGCCGAGAAGTCGGTGGTGCACAAGCTGCTGGTGCGGGAGTCGCTGCGATTCGGGCTGGTGTGCTCGGCGACGGCGTTTGTGGGCGAGCGGGTCGAGGCAGGGCAGCGGATCGAGGCCAGTGTGCGGGTGCCGTCGGCGCTGCCGGCGGGCTGGAGCGAGAGCTTTCTTACGGGTGCGCCGCGCATCGCGGCGGCAATGACCATGCCCGTTGGAGCTCCGTCCCCGTCTCTTCGCCGGCACGCGAAGTCGGCACTGGCGCGCGATGCTCGCGGCATGCCAGCACCGAGCGCCATGCCGCCAGCGGCTTTCAGTGCGCCGCTGGAGCTCGAGTCACGAGGCGTGGAGGAGTCTGAGCTCGCGCTGTCCGCGATTGAGCCCCAATTGGGGCTCCGGTACCGAGGCACGGTACGAACCGACGGGCGTTCTGTGGTCCTGGCCAGCGGCGTGGCCGGCACCGATCTGGGTCTGCGTCTGAGCGACCTGCGCTGCACACTTGGCGCCGCGCAGGCCCTCGACCCGCGTATCGAAGTGTGGATCGCCCTCGAGGACGACCACGATGCGCCGCTGGTGCGCATCAAGCTCGCCGAACTGCTGGAACTCGGCGGCGAGCGCCCGCTCAACGTCGCGGTCCCCGCGGGCGTGCGGGTCCAGGTGCTGCTGTGGCTCGGCGCCGCGGTGTGGCCGGAGTCGGTGGGCGAACTGGTACTGGACGTTAAGTAGGTTCTCAGACAATTTTAATGTCGAGGCGCGAAACTGGACCTTAGAGAAGTCAGGAACACGAACACCCATGACCTTCAGTCCACTTTCGCAGCCCTCCTCGCCA
>JAFAWJ010001074.1 GCA_019242065.1 Chloroflexota bacterium | reverse complement strand
TTCCGTCGGACATGCCCCAGGAGCATTGACCACCTGGCTGGACACACACCACCGATACGGAGGCTCTTCCCGTGGTCAATACACAGCAGTATGGAACTCCGGTTCCACCCACGTACCACATCTCGCTCCATGCGCAGGACCAGATGGATGCGCGATCGATTTCCGCGGATGCGCTCCGCGGGGCTCTGAAATACGGCCGCTTGACCTAGACGCGCGGCGCGCGAATCTACGCGATCGGACGCAAAGAGGTGCAGTACTACCGCGCCATGGCCTCGATCTCGCGCGCTTTGAAGGCGTCCACGTCGTCGAGAGGGTCGACGGCACGATACTCACCGTGTACCCCAACCGAGACCTGCGCGGCCTACGTGTCAACGGTCATGAGGATCTGCCCAGTGGCGGCCAGGAAAACTGGCTCTGGACCGAATTTCGTGCAGCTGTTGTTAGTCAGAGATCTGACGCGTCGAGAAAGCGATTCCAGGCGCGGCAGACGGCGATCGTGGCATCGGTGAGGCGGTCCGGATTCTGGTTGGCCAGGCGTCGACGGCCGTACCAGCGTCGGAGCTCCTGTTGGATGATCTGTTCGACGTCTTCTGGGGATCGTGCGTCGCGCAGACGTGGCAGGATCGTCGCCAGTTCGGGCACGAACTTCTCGGTATTGCTTTGATGGACGCCAATTGGGTCGAGTTGGAACAGGATCTCGAGCAACTCGTCGTACAGGGCGCGGTACTGGGCTTGGAAGCGTTTACGCGTCGCTCGCTGCTGCTCGGATGCGTTGTCATGTGTGGCCTCGTTCACGCTGGCAATGGACCGTAGCGCACGCTCGCCGCGAATGACACGGCACTGTGTGGAACCACTTGGCGGCGCATTGCTGCGCTAGTTGGCCAGCAGCACACGTTTTCTAAGTAAGTCGAACCGAGCCCTGCCAAACATTTGCCTTTTTGTCACCTTAAGCTTGTTCACATTGCCCTCTACGGATCCGGAGCTCCAGTGTTCGATCAGTCCCGCATGGACGGCATTCCAGTCGCGACGGAGATTGCGGCTGAAACCGCGCAGCTCGGGTGGACCAGTCGCATGCACATCGGCCACCCATTCATCCAGTTCGCGACCACGCCGTTCACGAACCAGACGCAGAAAGCGCTGCGCTAACCGGCGCGCGCTGCCCAATTCGGCAGTGCGTTCACACAGCTGGTTCAGGAGCAACTGCTCCTTGTCGTCAAGATCCGACGGTCGTCGAAGTAGCAGCCACACCAGGGTCCGCGGACCGGGCAGCAACGCCTGGGCCGGTGGTGGCGGCTCGGCGGTGCGCCAGGCGGCTAGCTGACGTCGGACGGTACGTTTGCTGCCACGGTAGCCTTTCTGCTTGACCTCCTCGAACAGGAGTGCCGCGACGTGCTGCCCCTCTCGCCACCGATTCGCCAAGTAGGCGAGATGCGGGTCAAGGGCGGTGGGCCGATGACCAAGCGGGCTGAGCAGATCGGCGGCAACTTCAGCATTGGCGAAGCGACGGACCGTCTTGCGGTCCAATCTCAGCCGTCCGGCGATGGCGGTGACGGTCAGCCCTTGAGCCTTCAGCTCGTGGATCTCGGTATGACGCTGCTGGTTGCGCGCCGGAAGCCGACGTGGCAACAAGGTCGTCGTTGCCGGCGGCGGTAGTTCGGGCGGTGGGGCGGCGTCTGCTACTTCTTCCGCCTTCAGTTCCTTGCGGAGTGATGCCAGCGCCCGGACGGCGAAGCGCTCCAGTGCGTCGGCGAGATTGTGGGTGAGATGCCAGCGGTCCGCTACCTGGAGTGCACCGGGTGCGCCGCGCCGAGCAGCACTGGCGTAGACGCCATCACGGTCTCGGCAGATGACCTCGGTACCCGGATGTTTGCCGAGCCACCCGACGAGAGCATCAGCCGAGGGATCTTCGAGCAGGTCAATGACACGGTGCGTACCCACGTCCACCAGAATCGTGCCGTATCGGCGTCCGCGACGAAGCGCAAATTCGTCGACCCCGAGCACCCGTGGTGCCGCCACGATGGGTCGCTCCGGGAGTGCCCGTACCATGCGCAACAACGTCGTGCGGCTCGTCGGCATAGCCAGACGCCGGCAGTGCCGACTCCCTGGTCGGCCACCGAGTGAGATGCCGATCGATTCGAGCATCGACCGCAGCCGGAGCGTTCTGTGAGCGTATCGCTCCGCCAACAGCGGTGCTTGCTCAACGAACGTCTTGCGTGGGCACTCTGGCTGGTAGCAGCGAAACCGGCGGACCCGTAGGTCGACCACGGCCTGTCGACCGGCGATTGGCAGATCGCCGAGGTTGCGCTCGTAGCTGCTGTGGAATGCGTCCGACCAGGTGCCGCAGCGCGGACAATTCGCTCCTGCCGCTTCACAACGGGCCGTGAGGTGCATGATCTCGTCGCACAGCAGTACCTGCTCGATCACGAGCCCGGCGCCCGGCGGCAATAGCACCTGCGGATCCACGGTCCACCTGTTGGGTGGCCCGGCGATCCGCCGAGCCGGAGAGGTTTACCGGAACAATCCCGCGCAGTGCAAGTTCACGCGGGCAACTCTTGACCTCCCGTCGCAGCGGCCAGGAACCTCCTCAGACTCTCCAACGAAGCTGCACGAAATTCGGTCCAGAGCCAGTTTTCCTGGCCGTCACTGGGCAGTTCCGTGACCGCCTACGGGCAGAATCTCATGACCGCCGACACCTACGCCCTGATAAGCGGCCACGCTTCGCCGCCCTGGCCAAATCATATGCGTGGACGTGTCGCGCGTGACTGTGTACGCCGCGATACGACAGCGGCGGCAGAGCGCAGCCGAGCCCGCTGCGGCGCGCCGAAGTCGGGCCGCACGACAGGCAGCTGTCGCGCACCCGAGATGCGTGTGTTCGGACATCTCAGGCGCTAACGTGGGCCTCGCGGCGCAGTCTTTCGTGCGATCCTCTATGGCGTGGGAGCACAGAGGTGCTGCCCAGGGCTATCCCGTGACGACGTCCGAAGCTTTGCCTGAGACTTTCGTCGAACTCCTCACCCATCGCAATCTGGAGGGCGTTCCTTACCGCCTGCCATGGACGGGTTTAGTCCGCACCAGGCGGAGAATCGACACAGCGATTCTGTTCGTCAGACCCGGGTTCGTCGGATCCGAATGCCACGC
>JAFAWJ010000634.1 GCA_019242065.1 Chloroflexota bacterium | reverse complement strand
GGTTGGCACCAGGAGCAGCATGGCCAGCAGCAGGTCGACGGGCAGGCTAGCCATGGCGGCGGCGCCGAGTGTCAGCGTCAGACCCGACAGGTAGACGATCACGGCGATCAGCGAGTAGACCAGGGGTGGCAGGACCGACCCCAGCACTTTGCCGCCGAAGATGGCGAGATTGCTGGCGGGGGATGCCAACAGGGGAGTGAGGATGCCGCGCTCGCGCTCGCCGGCGAACTGTCCCGCGGCGATGCCGACGGCGCCCACGGCGGGCATCAGGCCGACGACCAGCAGGTAAAACGGCAGCTGGCGGGGCAGCGAGGCGCTGTCTAGCGCGGCCAGGGGGCGGACGACCAGAAGGACGAGGGCCACCGGGGCCACCAGGGCGAAGATGATGTTCATGAGGCGGGTCAGACGGTCGTTGAGGGACTCGGCTGCCGCGCGGCGAGCAATCAGCCACAGGGCGCCAGGAGTAGTCGGCGCCGGCGCTGCGGGGTCACCTCCACCGTGGACTGGGTCTTCACTAGCACGGAGTGGGGCACCATCAGTGTGGAGGGGGTCACTCCATACGCGATCGACCCTGTCGGGAGGGAGGTGTCCGTTCGTGTCGCGGCTGGGCACGGACTCGCCGCCCGTCACGGCGCTGGCGTAGACGTCCTCCAGGCTGCGCGTCGTGCACGTCACCGACACGATCCGCGCGCCGTCGGCCACCAGGTTGGCGACCAGCGGCGGATTGGCCACCGTCGGCTCGGCCGTCACGAACTCGACCACCCCGCGCGGCGCGGACGCGGGAAATGGCGGCGCCAGCGTCACGCGCACGCGCGTTTCGGGGGATGCCATCTCGCGCAGCGCACCCGGCGTGTCCAGGGCCAGGATATGCCCCGACTGCATGATGGCCACCTGGTCCGCCAGCCGCTCGGCTTCGTCCAGGTCGTGCGTACACAGCACGATGCTGCGCCGCGCGTGTTTGAGCCCGAGGATCAGCTCGCGGACGGCGCGCGCGGCAAGCGGATCCAGGCCGGCCGTCGGCTCGTCGAGGAACAGGACCGCCGGCTCGTGCAGCAAGGCGCGGGCGAGCGCCACCTTCTGCTGCATGCCGCGCGAGAAGCTGACCATGCGATCGCCCCGGCGCGCCTCGAGCGCGAACACGTCGAGCAGAGACTCAATACGAGTCGCGCGGGTGCTGGCGTCCAGTCCGTAGAGGCGACCGAAAAAGTCCAGGTACGCACGCGGCGACATCTGCTCGTACAGGCCGGGCACGTCGGTCACCAGCCCGATGCGCGCACGCACCGCGGCCGGACTGACGACCACGTCGTGGCCCGCCACCCACGCGCTGCCACGACTCGGAGCCAGCAGACCGCTGAGCATGCGCACCGTGGTCGTCTTGCCCGCGCCGTTTGGTCCGAGGAGCGCCAGCAGCGTCCCGTCAGCCACCTCCAGTGTCACGTCGTCGACGGCGCATCGCGCACCGAAGTCGCGCGCCAGGCCGCGAGCGCGAATCATGCGTTACATAGCTTGGCGCAAACGGTCCTCGTCGACCTTGATTTCCAGCTGCGAACGCTCCTCCTGCAGCAGCATGGCGACGCGCGAATCGCGATTGCCCCAGCCGCGGTTCAGCGCTTCGGTGAGCTCGTCCAGGGCGAGGTGGGCCATACGCATCGGGACGTTGTGCTCGCGGCCGACCTGGGTGGCCAGGCTGACGTCCTTGTGCGCCAGCCGCAGCGCGAATGCTGGCGGATCGAAGTTGCCGGACAGGAAGTGGTCGGGCAGTCGATCGAAGGTGCGCTGGCGACCAACCGCCCCCTGGCGGACGGCCTCGAACAGCGCCAGCGGTTCGACGCCGGCCTTGATGCCCATCGTGAACGCCTCGGCCAGCGCGCACTGGATCATGTAGCCCGAGCAGTTGTGAACGAGCTTGGCGACCGACCCCGCGCCAATCGGACCGACATACATGACCTGGTCGCCGATCGCACCCAGCACGGAGGCATGCCGATCGAAGACCTCCCGGTCGCCGCCAACCCAGATGGCGAGTTTGCCCGAGCGGGCACCGGCGGGACCGCCGCTGACGGGCGCATCCAGCAGATGCACGCCACGCTCGGCAAACGTCGCGTGCAACTGGCGAATCAGCGTTGGCGAATTGGTGCTGAGGTCGAAATAGACCTTGCCAGGGGCCATACCGCGCAACAGGCCTTTGTCGCCCAGGGCGACAGCCTCGACGTCAGGCGGCGTGGGTAGTGAAGTGAAGACGACGTCCGCGGCTTCGGCGACCTGACTGGCCGAATCGCCCCACTCCGCTCCGGCGGCCAGGTGCGGCGAAGCGGCTTCCTCGCGAACGTCGTTGACGACCAGGTCGTAGCCGGCTTTCTGGAGATTGCTCGCCATACCGGCGCCCATGGTTCCGAGACCTATGAATCCAACCTTCACGGCTCAGATGCTACGTCCGACTGTCGAGGACTCGGCCGAAGGCGCGTAGAAAACTCGGATCGCCGGACTGTTCGCGTTGCAGCCAGTACTCGGCGCCCCAGAACAGGTAGGCCTCCAGGTCGGGCGTCCAGCGCAGGCACGCGTTGTAGGTCTGCAGCATCTGCTCGGGCGAGCAGCTGTACAGGACTCCGCTGGCTGGATCAGGAGGCTGGACCACGGTTTCCCACGGCTCGGCCTGACCCTCGGAGACCATCACTCGACGGCCTCTGGCTCTGGCCTGGTCGATCAGGCTGGTGCGCAGGCGACGTTCGAGCGGCCGACGACCACCATCCAGATAGACGGTGAGCGGCCCGAGACTCACCAGGCCGTGACGCGGGTACACGTCCAGTCCGACGACGTCGGCGTGGTCCAGGGCGAAGGCGAGCGAGTCACCCTGGTCGCGGGTGCGCCACCACTGCTGCGCGGCGACCGGGATCGACATCGGCAGAAAGCCATTCAGCAGGATGGGTCGAGCGGGGTCGGCACGCCGGACGGTGGCGATCTCAGCGGCGACGAAGTCGGCAGCGAGGCGCCACGAGTGCTCGAGCCCGAGCGGGTCGACCGCCTCATGCTCGATTTGCCAGCCGACGATGCAGGCGCGCTGACGGTACCGCTCCACGAGTCGCGCCAGGTGGTCGAGCGCCGGCTGCAGCAGCCAGGCATGGTCGTCGGCTCGAACCAGCACGCCTTCGCGGATGGGTCGCGGCAGGCGGTGGGCGGGAACGAAGAACTCGGGGTAGCCAAAGGTCTTCACTGCGCCGAGGGCCAGCCAGACCTGCTTTCCGGCGCGTTCGGCGGCGTCGAGGAATCGGTCGAGCTCGTCGGGGACGAACTGACCAGGCGCGGGCTCGAGGCGGCTCCAGTAGGCACCCAGACGCAACAGCTCGAACGGATAGTCGAGCAGACGCTGGAGGGCGGCGTGCGGATCGAGGCCCATAGCGTCGACTTGGGGCAGGCGGACATTGAGGCCGAGGCGGGCCGTGCCTGGGGGCTGGATCGGCAGTGTTTGCCAGGTGTCTGTACGGGGTTGGACGGGTCTGGCTACGCGCAGCTCGGAGAGGATGGGGGCCAGAGCCGCGGTGGCGAGTGCGGCGGCGACGAGTGGACGCCTCACGTGCCTCACGTGCTCAGACGGGGGCGCAGCCAGGCCAGGGGCGCGAGCAGAGTGGCCAGGAGGCGGGGCGGGACAAAGGGCACTCCGAGCTCGTGCTTGAAGTCGACGGGGATCAGGGCGCGGTCGATGAGGCGCGACCAGCCTGGCGCGCTGGCGTTGGAGCTGGTTTCCAGCAGCTCTTCCATGCGCAGGGCGGGGCGGACTTCGACGCGCAGGCGCGCGGTGTGCGGGCCGGCGTTGCCGAACCAGTGGGCGGCGCCAGGCGGGACGCTCAGGATCGTGCCCGGGTGGGCGAGAAGCGTCGTGCGGCCCAGGCGAAAGCGGACGCGGCCGGCCAGGACGGTGAAGCGCTCCTCCTGGTGCGGGTGCGAGTGCGCGGCGGGGACGTGGGCGCCGGCCTGCAGGTGGACGTCAAAGGCCAGCAGTTGCCCGTTGGTCTGGCTGCCGCTCTGCAGGATGACAATCCGCTCGCCGCCGCGGGGATTGTCGATCACATGAGGCATGCTGTCTTAACTGGAGGTTAGACGCCGAGAGCCCCCGAGGGGTTGCGCTAGCAGCTCGCGGCGCGGGTGTAGATGCCCCAGTTCGAAGGGAGCGGGCCGCCCTGGCGCACGTAGCAGGTGGCAATCAGCTCCTGCAGGGCGGGATAGTCGCTCAGGCGCAGGCCGGGCTCACTGGCCCGTGGATCGACCACGATCACGGCCGGCGGCTTCGCGGCCAGGTCGTCCATGACCTCTTGTCGGCTCTGAACCACCCACGGCGACGACATGTTGGTGAACTCGGCAATCACGAACCGCGACGCGGGCTCGCGCCCCGAAAGCGCGTAGATCTGCCCGGCATTGCCCCACACGAAGATCGGCCCCGCCGGCGCTGCGGAGCGCAGGTACGTGGCGATCACCTCGGGATCGGCCGGCTTGCCACTCGGCCCGCGCTCGTACAGCGCCCGCCGCAGCTCCGTCAGCTGAAAGCTGGAGGTCAGCAAAAAGATCGTGCCGAAGAGCGTGACCAGCGCAATGCGCCCGGCGAGCGGTCGGCCCAGGCCCAGACCGTCGCGCCCGGCCGCGTCCCACAGACGCCCAATGCCGAGGGCGGCCAGCAGCGCCAGGGCGGACACCACCTGGGCAAACTCGCGAAAGCCGGCGATCGCCACCAGGCTGAACAGGCCCCAGACCAGCAACAGGCGCTGATCGCCGCGCGCTGACCCCAGCCACAGCGCCAGCCCGCCGATCACGGCGCCGACAAACAGCAGCCCACCAGCTTCGAGGACGACACGGTCGATGCGCGTGGTTGGCGACGTCAGGCCGCCCGGCGTCTGCCAGTAGCCCACGACGAAGCGCTCGACGTTGTAGGTCCACGGCTGATCGACGAACCCACCCAGTGAGCCAAGGGCCGCCATGTACACGACCACCGGCACGAGGACGATGACTGATCCCAGGCCGAACCCAAGCATCACGCGGCGGGCGGGGGCCTCACCGCGGACGAGGCCCGGCAGGCTGTACGCGATCAGCGCAAGCAGCGTGACCAGGGCCGGCTGCTTGGTCAACACTCCGGCCATCGCGGCCGCACCGGCCAGGATCGCCCAGCCCTGTTTGCCTCTGGGGAACGCGCGCAGGTAGGCGTAGACCGCGAGCGTGCACGGCACCAGCGTCAGCTTGGTCGGCGTGCTGCCTTCCATGCTGATCATCGACTCGTTGGCGAACCAGACCACCAGCACCGCGGCGAAGACGCCGAGTAGCGGTCGGAGCTCGAGGCGGCGGGCGATGGCGTACACCAGGGCGGCGGTGACGAAGGTGAGGATCAGGTCCAGGACCTGGGCGAGCAGGCCGACACACGGCTGGGGGACCAGCGTGCCCCAGGTGCCGAGGCAGGTGCGCGACCAGTCGGTGCCGGCCAGGGCCTCGACGAGTGTCCAGTAGTAATGGGTAACGGGCGGGTGGATGTCGTAGAAGGCGACGTACGGATGGCCGCCTTCGAGCAGCATGCGGGCGTAGGTCGCGAACATGCCGGTGTCGCTGCCGATGGGCAGGATGGCCTCGGGCAGTTTGGCGAAGACGCCGACGGCGAAGACGATCAGGATGCTGAAGGCAGCGAGCAGGCGTCGGTCGCGGATGAGCGCGAGCGCGGGCGCGCGGCGTGCAGCAGGGCGCGTCGCGACGGGGGAAACCGCGAGCGTTGCTCGCCAAGCGTCGCCGGCACTCACCGATGGCCATCATCCGGGAGCAACCGGCCACAACGCAAGTTTCGTGATGCATCAGGTGCGACACTGACACCACACGGCATTCGCGACCAGGAAGATCCGACCCAGGCGCGACGCTTCAGGTGACCACGACTACTTGACGCCGGACTCACGACATGGTCAATGACCCTTCGGGTTGACAGTTAGGTTCTCACCACTCGGGCAAAAAAAAAGCGGTACTGGTCAGTGCCAGTACCGCTTTCGCGGGTGTGAGGAGCGCTTAGCTCTGCGTGACGGTGAAGCTGGAGCCGTCGGCGCCCAGGCTCGATGGCTTGGCCGTCTGGCGGCTGGCGCGCGCCACCATGGTGATGGGCTTGGCGCCGGCGTCGGCGATGTCCACGGTCTGGCCGTCCTTGACGGTCGAGCCCTGGGTGAAGTCGATGCTGCCGAAGTTGTCCAGCGGAATCAGCTGGCCGCGGCCGGCGCTGGGCGCCTCCTCGATCCACTCGGCCGACGACATCGACGACGAGTAGTTCTCGTTGACCTGGAACTTCTGGCCAGTGGTGTTGTTGGTGAACGACACCTGCCACTGGTCCTGGGACTGGGGCACCTGGTCGATCGAGATACTGATCGAGTCGCCAGGATTGACGGTGAGGGGCACCGGATGCGAGGCCTGCGGCAGGGTTTCGACCCAGGCCTGGTACTGCGTTGTGCCGTTGCCGGTGACGGTCTGCTGGGTGCCGGCCTGGAGCAGGTCGCGCGTGTTGACGCCGCCGATGCCGACCCAGGTCGCGTCCGCGCCGGCTGAGGAGTCGGGGGCGAACTGCGGGACGGTCCAGGTGCCGCTCACGGCGGTGTAGTTGCCGCCGGTGGCGGCGTAGCCGGACCAGTTGGCGGAGACGTCCTGGCTTGGGACGCGGGGCTGTGGGACTGCGCCCGGGCTGCCGCTGGCGGGATTGCCGCTGGCCTGGCCCTGACCGCCTTGACCCTGGCCGCCCTGACCGCGGCGGCCGACGCCGGGGAAGCCGCTCTGCCCGCTGCCCTGGCCCTGGCCGCCCTGGCCTTGGACACCGGGGATGCCTTGTCCCTGGCCCTGGCCCTGACCGCCTTGGCCCTGGCCCTGGCCTTGTCCCTGGCCGCCCGGAACGGTGCCCTGACCCTGGCCGCGACCTTGACCCTGGCCACTCTGACCCTGGCCCTGACCAGTTTGACCCTGGCCCTGGCCGCCTGGCACGCCCTGGCCCTGGCCACCAGATCCCGTGCTGGCCACTTCGTCATCCGGATGATCGTCAGCCGAAATCACCCAGTTGCCGTTCTGCTGCACCAGCGTATACACGTTGCGATCGCGCGACTGCTCGGTCGTGCCATCCGAATACGTGGTCGTCCACGTCTCAAACGCCGTGGCCGTGGCGTTGCCGCCGTTGACGTTGACGTCGCCCCAGTCGATGCCGAGCAGTTTGATATCGGTCACGCCGTTGGACTGCAGGTCCTGATTGGTCGCCACCTGCGTCTGGTAGAAGTCGCTGGTGGACGTGTCCTGCATGACCGTCGGGTTATTGCTGGCGAACGCCTGGGCCTGCTCGTTGTCGCCCTGCTGGATCACCTGCTCGATGGCCTGCTGGGTGGGATCGGTGGCCGTGGGCGCCGCGGTCGGGGCGGCCTGGGCGGTGGTCGCCGCGCCGTTCTGGGCGGCGACCGGGCCCGTCCGCGGACCAACCGTCACCGTCGGCACGCTGACGCCCATTGGATTTTGTGGGTAATTCGTGACCAGCCAGCGGTCTGCGCCGACGCCGATCAACACCCCGAAGAGTGCCACGCCCATGACCGTCGCTGCCATTGCGGCGCGGTTCGGGCCGTGGTGTTGCACTGGCTGAGGCCGCGTGGACGGTGACTCAGGCCACTGAGACTGATTGTCTGGAAGCATGTGTTCGATGACCTCGAGTTCTCGGGCCCCCAACACGCCGTCGGTAGGCCCGTACTTCTGAAGTGTCGCCTACGCGTGTTAACCGAAGGGCAATGGCCCGTTAGATGCCTGCTAAGTTCGCCGGCGTTATGCACGTTGCGACGGGAAGCTTTACATTTCACTGATCAACTCTTGTTGAACTGGGAGAGACACCATTCCTCGTCCACCATTCATCGCACGACCTCCGACTCCTACCGGCCCGCGGACCAATCATCAGATCCGAGCCGCGCAGGTTCGCGTCCTCGACGCCGACGGACAGCAGGTCGGCGTCATGCCCCTCGAAGATGCCATCAAACTCGCCGAAGACGCCGGACTGGACCTGATCGAGGTCGCGGCGGCGGCCGATCCGCCTGTCTGCCGCATCGCGGATCTGGGCAAGTTCAAGTTCGAGCAGGACAAGCGCAATCGGGATTCGAAGAAAAATCAGCACGTCTCGGAGGTCAAGGAGGTACGCCTGCGGCCGAGAACGGACGATCATGACCTGCAGGTGCGCGTCCGGGCGGCGCGCAGGTTCCTCGAGGACGGGCACAAAGTTAAAGTCGAGGTGCGTTTTCGGGGGAGGGAAGCGACGCACCCGGAGGTCGCCCGCGAGCAGATCTCGCGGATTGCCGCGGGTGTCGCGGACATCGCCATCGTCGAGCGATCGCCATCGCTGGAAGGGCGGTCCATGTTTGCCATCCTGGCGCGTGGGCGGTCCAAGGCAGACGAGGCGGCGGCCGCGAGTCGCGGGGCGAACGCAGCTCAGTCGGCGGCGCCGGCCGCGGCTCGGGCGGCTGCGCCTTCTCCGTCAGCCGCACCCGCGTCGTCGCCTGCGCCAGCTGCGTCGCCTGCGCCACCGTCATCGGGTGCGCGAGCGGCGTCCGCTGAGCCTGCGTCCTCGCCTGCGCCAGCTGCGTCGCCTGCGCCTGCGTCCTCGCCTGCGCGAGCGGCGTCCACTGAGGCCGCTACGAGGTCAGCACCCGCGACGAACGGAGCGAAGCCGCCGCCAGCCTGAGCCACATGGAGCCGCGGAGCGATGGCTCTCGCGGCTCCATCACGCTAATTGAAAATCTAACCAGGTTCTCTATGAGTGACGTGCACCGTCTGAGACGATTGCCGTCACTCGGGCATTGAAGAACCTGGTTACTTTTTGCCGTTGGCCGACGTCGGCGAGCCCTCGGTGGCGGCTACCTGGACCTGCGCTTCGGCCCGATCGGCGGCGGCGGTCGCCT
>JAFAWJ010000518.1 GCA_019242065.1 Chloroflexota bacterium | reverse complement strand
CGATCGTGCGTGCCCGACCCTGAGCGGCGACTGGCCCGCGCACTGGCGCGAAGGCCTGCACCACGACTTCCAGACCACGCGCCTGCTTGTCCAGCCGGCCGGAGGCATCTTTCCAGACGTCTGGCCAGCCTGGATGGCCGCCTGGCCGCGCGTCGTCTTTGCCGAAGGCACGCTGGACATGCTGCGTCTCGCCTACGTCGACCCGGCCACGGCGCTGCGCGCGGTCGCCACGCTGCTGCGCGACGCACCTGAGCCGAACGTGCCATGCGTCTTCCGAGATGGCGAGTACAACATGGTCGCCGCCGACGGCAGCCGCTGTGGCACCTCGCCCGCGTGGTGCCTGCCGTTCCTCAACCTGCAGCTGCTGTACCTTCGCACCCTCGACCTCCGCTGGCTGAAGGAGATCTATCCCTTCGCCGCCGCCTATGTCGAGTGGTGGCTGGCCAATCGCACCGATCCTGAGGGCTGGTTGGTCTACAAGTGCACCTGGGAATCGGGCGAGGATGGCAATCCCCGACTGGACCCCACGGGCTCGGGTGACGCCGATCTCGCCTCTCGGGTGCGACCCGTCGAGCTTCAGGCGACACTGGCGCACGCCGCGGGCGTGCTGGCCTTCTTTGCGACCGAGCTTGGCTTGGACCCCTCGCGGTGGCGTCAGGTCGAGACCGACTATCGAGAACGCACGCGCCAGATGTTCGATCCGGTCGCCCGCCGCTATCGCGACTGGCTGATCGAGGAGAGCCGGTCTCAGACAGATTGCCCTGAGCGTCCCTACTGGGGGATCGACGCCTGTCGCTACTCGGCGCAGTCCTTGACGCCGCTGCTGCTCGACCTGCCTCTGGATACGAAGGAGGTCTCGCTCCATGCGAGCCCGCCCTGGACCCTCTGGCCGTCGTGGACGTGGTCGCTTGTCGAGTCGGCTGCCGCGGCCGACCTGTCTGCCGTCAACGCGCAGACCGTCTTCGACATCGTCGATCGCGTGTACCGTGTCACCACCCGACGCGAGCTTGGCAGCTTCGTCAGGCCGATGCCCGGCTCGTCACCCGAGTTCTGGCCCGAAGACTGGCGGACCTACGGCGGCAGCGACGCCTACGGCTGGGGCGCCACAACCGCCAACCTGCTGATCCGTCACCTGTTCGGCTTCAGAGAGTCGTCTGACACCGCCGGCGTCGTGTTCGACCTCGTTCCGGCGCTGCCCGAGTCGATGCTGCGCGCCGGTGCTCGCTACGCCATCAACCGTCTCAATTACCGCGGCCGCCACTTCGACCTTGCCTACACCGTTCTGGCCGACGGTCTGCGCGCCGAGGTCGAGCGGGCGGATGGCACCCACCAGCAGGTCGACGTGCGTTGCGGCGAGCGTGTGACCATTCGCATCGCTTAGCTGTTCCAAAGCCTTGATACAGTTGGCGCGCACATGCGGGTCACGTTCTGGGGAACCCGCGGGTCGGTGCCGACGCCGGGGCCGTCCACGCTGCGCTATGGCGGCAATACCTCGTGCGTGGAGATGCGGACCAACGCCGGGACCCTGCTCATCTTCGATAGCGGCACCGGCATCCGCGAGCTTGGGCTCCAGTTGATCCGCCAGGGTGGCCCGGTTTCGGGGCACCTGCTCCTCGGTCATACCCACTGGGACCATATCTCCGGCTTCCCGTTCTTTGCTCCCGCGTTCGTCCCGGGCAACCGCCTGGCGATTTACGGTGCGCGCGATTCCAGCCGTTCGCTGCGCGATGTGCTGGCTGGCCAGATGGAGCCCACCTACTTCCCCGTCCCGCTGAACGATCTGCGCGCGGACATGGTCTTTTGCGAACTGGACGAGGGCAAGTTCCACATCGACAACGCGCTGGTGCGGACCCACTTTTTGAACCACACGAGCCTGTGTATGGGCTATCGGGTCGAGGCCGACGGCGTGTCGGTGGCCTATATCACCGATCACGAGGCGTACGGGGGCGTCGACTCGAGCCTCGGTGGTCACGCCGCGCACGCGGGCGACCGTCGCCTGATCGAGTTCGTGCGGGGTGTCGACCTGGTGATCCAGGATGCCCAGTACACCCCTGAGGAGTACCTTCAGCGCCGCGGCTGGGGCCACGGCAGCACCGCGTACGTGATCGACATGGCCGTCGAAGCCGGTGCCCGCCGCGTCGCCCTCTTTCACCACGAGCCGACGCACGCGGACGACGATATCGACCGCATGCTCCAGGCGGCCGAGGCGCGCGCCCGCCGCGCGGGGAGTTCGATCGAGGTCCTGGGCGCCATCGAGGGCGGGACAGTGGCGCTCTGAGCGGCTAAGGAATTCGAGGAATCTCGCAAAAATACGTTGTTCGGGCAAAACGGTTTTCGTATATTGCCCGAGCTATGCAGGAGTTCCGGCCCGGCGACTGGTGCTTCGATCCATTCGCGAAGCAATGCGAGCGCTGTGATGCCGTAATCGGACGCTTCGCGGTCATGACCGACGAAAACGGCTTCCGCAACGTGCTGTTCTGGCCGCATGCCGAGTGGGACGGCGTGGATGGCTCCAATCGTTGCAAAGCGCACTCGAGAATCGCCCAGCGCTGGATGCGCCTCTTCTAGCTAGCTAGCGGCTCACTCGCTGTCTCGCGTTCCAGTACTTCTCGAGATTGTCAATCAGCTGCGGACTGTAGTGACAGTACGCCTCCTCCCGGCAGTACATCGCCATGTACTGCCGAAACAGGTCGATCGGCTCCTGCCCAATCCGAATCGCCTTGCGATTGCCCGCGGCACTCACCAGGCCTGAGCCGAGCAGCGCCCGCACGGTCGCCTCGAGCGCCGCGTCCATCTCGCCGTCTTCGACCACCTCGTCACAGATGAGCCTGCCCGCCGGGCTGTCCGCGACAAACTGTCGCTCGAACAGGATCGCCTGCCGCGCCGTGCGGTCGCCGACGAACCGCCACAAGCGCATGTTCGCGACACCCGGGATGATGCCTTCTTTGCGCGCCGGCAGGTTGAAGTAGCTGCTGC
>JAFAWJ010000251.1 GCA_019242065.1 Chloroflexota bacterium | reverse complement strand
CAAAACCCGCCTTGTGCAGCGTTCTCACCAGCGTCTCGGTGTCCCAGGCGTACTTGTGCTCGCCATCCTGTCTGAAGTGATAGTTGATGTGGTCGAGCTGCGTTTCACACCAGTCCGCATGCACACCTGAGCGTGCAAAGTCCCAGTAGTCGCTCTCGGGGTGTCCGTACGCGTGGAGCGTCCATTGCGTGTCGGGCACGCCGACGTCGAAGATGCCGCCTGCGCAGAGGACCCGCCAGGACTCAGCCAGAAAATACGGCACCTCGACGTGGAAATCGAAATGCTCGAAGACGTGCTCACTGTAGATATGCGACACGCTTCGATCGGGAAACGGCCAACGCTCCCTGAGGTCGAGATGCAGGTCGGCGTGGTCGTCAAAGAGGTCGACGTTGATCCAACCCGCTTTGGGGTTTGGTCCGCAGCCCAGGTTCAGCTCGAGCAGCGCACCCTGCAGGAACCGCGCGGCCTGTCTGGCCGATGCTCGGTGTCGACGGGCATTGGCCAGTTCACGCGTGAGCAGCGTGAGAGCGTAGTGGACGCCATGCGTGGTGTGGGCATCGAGGACGTCATGTATGTATTTCCTGGTTCGACGAGCATCCACTGGCGGACTCCAATCGTGTGCGATGTCAATGCAGAAACAGGGTGATCAGCCCGCCCAGGCACAGGCCGGGGCCGTAGGGCATGGTGGTGTGGCGCGAGCGGGTCGTCAGCCAGACGGCCAGGGCCAGGACGCCGCCGGCCAGGACGCCGTAGAACAGGGCATTCAGGGCCAGGGTGGCGGCGCCGGCGCCGACCATCGCGGCGATGGTGATGTCGCCGCGGGCCATCGGCTCACCGCCGCGGTACACCAGCCTGCCGAGCAGGTACAGCACGACGAACACGCCGCCACACGCGAGCGCGCCGGCGATGCCCGACCACCACGGCCCGCCGTGAAACTGCCAGCCCAGGGCCAGGCCCAGGCCCAGGCCGATGAGTCCGACGACGGTGTACACGTAGCGCGTGCGCAGGTCGGTGATGGCCACCTGGACCAGCGGCACGGCCAGCAGGCCGCCTTCGATCAAGCGCAACACGCCGCCATCAAGCGTCAGCGGCATGACGGCCCAGATGAGCGCGAGCGCACCCTGGACCACCGGATCCCGCACCAGGCCGCTGCGCCACCGAATGCCGGGCACCTCGTCGGCGGGCATCAGCCACTCGGTGAACCACGCCGACACCCAGCCCAGGCCAAAGCCGGCGAGCGCCGCGGGCAGCGCGATCCACGCCGTCGCCAACACGTCTGCAACAGCGTAGCGAGGCGCCTGCGTCCGCGACCACTTGCATCAAAGGGCCCGGTGGACGGACAGTAGAAGACACGTTATGGACATCGTGCTCCTCGGCGCGGCGGCGATCGTCCTGCTGTTGTTGACGATCTGGATCGTGTGGCGCCCCAGCTCCAGCGACGTGAAAAATTCCACCCAGGAGACCAGCCCTATGATGCCCCAGGGCGATAACTTCGAAGATCAGTACACGAGTGCGACGGCGGATCTGTCGGCGGGCGGCATCGCCGTCACCACCGCGAGCTCAGAAGAGCCAGCTGATGCGTCGTTGGGTGTCGAGATGCCAGCGAGTGAGCGTCAGGTCGCCGACACGGGCGCCGCGACGCCGTCGATCGCCAGTCAGTTCAGCACCACGCCGCCCTGGCCGGCCGATACGATCGCCACCGAAGGCTCGGCCACCGGCTACGAGCCGATCCGCCGCGCGCCGGCCGACGACGTCGCCACCTCGCCGGTCACCCCGAAGCGGATCGGAATCGGCGCCGCGACGCTGCTCACCATCGGCGCGGCGATCGGCGGTGCCTGGCTGTACGCGCGCATCCAGCGCGAGCGCAACAAGCCGCTGAACCGACTACGCCGGCGATTCCGGTAGCGCGCGTGGCTGGCCGCGCGGCCAGCGTTCTCGGAGCTGGCCCAACGACCCGAAGGCCCGCTTCATGGCCGTGCGGAGTGCCTCGGCGCGCTGGCCCTCGGCCTGTTCGACCAGCCGCTGGAACTCACCCATACGCCGGAACTTGCGAAAGCGCTCGTCCACCAGCCGCCGCGGGTCGCGCCGGCGCAGCTCGATGAGCGAGCTGACGATCTCTCCACGCAGCAGCAAGGCCGCGTAATCCGGGTCGTTGTGAGCCCCGTTCGGGGGCTCGGAGACCACCGCGTCGACGACGCCGAGGACCAGGCAGTCGTAAGCGGTGATCTTCAAGGCATCCGCGATGTCCTGGGCACGGGCCGCGTCGCGGTGCACGATGGCGGCCGCGCCTTCGGGGGCGATCACCGAATACACCGCGTGCTCTTGCATGAGAATGCGGTCCGCCACGCCGAGTGCCAGCGCCGGGCCGCTGCCGCCTTCGCCGATGACCACGCTGACGATCGGCACGGGCAGCACGCTCATGTTGGCGAGGCAGCTCGAAAGCGCGCCGGCCAGCCCGCGCGCCTCCGACTCGTAGTCCAGATACGCGCCCGGCGTGTCGATGAACGTTACCAGTGGGAAGCGCAGCTCGGCGGCCAGGCGCATGATGCGCGCGGCCTTGCGGAAGCCCTCCGGCTTCAGGTGGCCGCCGTTGCGCAGCGGGTCGCCGTGTCCGCGTTCCTGGCCGATGGCGCACACGGTCATTCCGGCCAGCTCGCCGATGCCGGCGATGACCGCCGGATCGTCGCCAAAGACGCGGTCACCGCGCAGCTCGATGAACTGTGGCATCAGGCGGCGGATGTAGTCCGCGGAGGTCGGCCGGTCGTTGCGCCGCGCGAGCTGCACCTCGGGCCACGCCGAGACGGGCGCGCTGGCCTGGGGCCGGTACGTCTCGTGCGGCGGGCGCGCCTCGGACGGACCGCGCGACTGGAACAACTGGAGCAAGGTCGCCAGCACGCCGCGCAGGCGGGCACGGTCCACGACGCCGTCGACTTGCCCGTGCTCGAGCAGAAACTCGGCGGTGTGCGTGCCCGCGGGCGGCTTTTCGCCGGTGAGCTGCTCGATCACCCGCGGTCCGGCGAAGCCGATCAGGGCGCCGGGCTCCGCAAACAGGAAATCGCCCTGGCTGGCAAAGCTGGCGTACACGCCGCCGGTGGTCGGATTGGTCAGGACGGTGATCGACGGCACGCCGGCCTGGTGCAGCCGCATCGCGGTGGCGGCGGTTTTGCCCATCTGCACCAGGCTGAGCATTCCCTCTTGCATACGCGCCCCGCCACTGGCGACGACGGCGATGAACGGGTAGCGCCGCTCGATGGCCATCTCCATCGCCAGCGCGACCTTCTCGCCGACAACGCTGCCCATGCTGCCGCCCAGGAAGTTGAAGTCGAAGACGGCCAGAACGCAGTCGCGGCCGTTAATGCGCGCCGTGCCGGTAACCACCGCCTCGTTGAGCTCGGTCTCGCGACGCGCGCGCTCGAGTCGGTCGCGGTACGAGACGCGGTCGGTGAAGACCAGTGGATCGACGGAGACCAGCGTGGGATTGCTCGGCTTGAAGGAGTCAGAATCGGCCAGCAGGTCGATCCGCTCCGCCGCGGTCAACTGGAAGTGATAGCGGCAATTGCCGCACACGCGATAGCGCTGCCACGCCGTGCCCTCGGTTGGGGCGGAGCAAGCGGGGCAGGTCGTGGTCGAAGTCGCTGACTCCTCTCGGCCCGCCGTCGGCACCGTGGCTCTAACCGCTGCCCTTCGTGCCGAACCGGTCGAGGACCTGGTTCTCCACGTAGATCGGCGCGCCCGCCTGGAGCGCCAGGGCGACCGCGTCGCCTGGCCGTGCCTTGATCACTTTGACATCGCCACCGCTGTCGTCGGAAACGACGATCTGCGCCAGGTACTCGCGCTGCGTCGCGTCGTTGACCAGAACGCGATCGATGCGACCGCCCATTTCCTGAATCGTATCGCGGAGCAGGCCATACGCCTGCGGCTGCTGATCAGGTGGGATCTGGGCCTGGCCGCGCTTCTGGGCGATGGCAAGAGCTTCGGTCAACCCGACCGCCATGGAAATGCGACGATTGCCGTTTTTCTCTTTGAGCGTCAGGGTGGCGTTGTTGGCTTGGCCTTGCAGGTCACTGACGGTGACTTCGACAGGTTGTGAACCCGCGGCGGCAGCTTCGGTTGGCAGGTTCGTCTGGTTGAGCCACAAGTAATAGGTGCCCGCGGCGGCGACGATCACCAGGACCAGCAGCAGCACGACTCGCTGCCTGTACAGTGCGTACAGCAGACGCTGAAAAACCCGTCCCCAAAGTGCCACGCGCGCTGCCGCCTTTCGTTTTTCCGATCGCCTGCCGTTTAATTGTATTGAATCTGTGGTCTCGTTACCAAAGATCGTGAGCGAACCTCCACCACCAGAAAGGCCCGACCCGGACACGGACGCGGCTGCAGCGATCGAGCAGCGGATCCGCGCGCGCATTATGGACCGTCAGGCGCGCGATATCCAGAGCTTTCTCGACCAGGCGCTTGCGATGCGCAGCGCGGACGCGATCGTTGCCAGCGTCCTGCTGCCTGCCATGCGCGCGGTGATCGAGGCCTACGCCGCGGGCGAGGTCATCCTGAGGGACGTGCTGGCGAGCGCCGAGGTCGTCCATGCCGGGGTCGCGTACCTACAACCGTCGGCGGACGTCCTCGCGGGCAGCATCGTGCTGGCCACCCTCGAGGGCGACGTGCACCACATTGGCAGGGCGCTGCTGGTGAGCATCCTGTCCGCGTGCGGCTATGGGGTTCGTGACCTGGGTAGCCAGGTGCCCGTGGAGGCCATCGTGGAGGCGGCGGTCGAGTTGCGGCCGGACGCGATTGGCCTGTCGGCGCTGCTGGTGTCGACGTCGCGGCAGATGCCGCTGTGCGTCGAGCGGCTCGACGCGCGCGGCGTGCATGTGCCGGTGCTGGTCGGCGGGGCGGCGATCAATCGCGCCTTCGGTCGACGGAGCGGGGTGTTGCCCGACGGCCGAGTCTACGAGCCTGGCGTCTTCTACTGCAGGGACGTCTTCGAGGGGCTGGCCACACTGGACAGGCTGGTCGATCCCTCGCGGCGTGAAGCCTTCATCGTGCAGACGCGCGAGGAGATCCAGACCGAAGTCACGTCCGGGACGGATGGGACGTCACCCGAAACACCGCGTGTCCGCCCCGTCGCGGCGCGACCACGTCATGACGTTGCGGTCCCCAGCCCGCCGTATTGGGGCTCACGTCGCGTTGAGGCTGATCTGAGAGACGTGTGGCGCAATCTCGACCACAACACCCTCTTCCGCTACCACTGGGGCGGCTACCGCGCCACGCCGGAGCACCTGCAGCGACTGGTCCACGACGTCTTCAAGCCGCGTCTGGCGGATCTGCAAGACGCCGCCTGTAACGCGGGCTGGCTCCAGGCGCTGATCGTCAGCGGCTACTTTGCCTGCAACGCCCACGGCGACGCGCTGGTCATTTTCGACGGCCCCGACTCGACCTGGGAGCTCACCCGACTGGAGTTTCCGCGTCAGCCCGATGGCGAGCGCCTGTGCCTGGCCGACTATTTCCGACCGATCGACTCACACCAGCGCGACGTGGTCGCGTTGCAGGCCGTCACCACCGGCCCGCGTGCGGGCGAGTACATCGACGAGTTGCAGCGCTCGGGCAGCTACGGCCGCATGCTGGACGTGAGCGGTCTGGCGGCCGCCACGGCCGAGGCGCTCGCCGAGTACGCCCACAACCTGGTGCGCCGCGACCTGGACCTCGAGACGAACGGGGGCCTGCGCTTCAGTTGGGGCTACCCGGCGTGCCCCGACCTCGAGGAACAACGCAAAGTGCTGCCGCTGCTTCAGGCGCAGACGCGCGTTGGACTCACGCTCAGCCCGTCGTGCAACCTGGATCCCGAGCACAGCACGGCCGCCATCATCCTGCATCACCCTGAGGCGAAGTATTTCGCGGTGCGCGGCGCCGCAGCATGAGTGCGCCGACGAGCACCGCGAATGGCACGTACACGGCGTGGATACCGTCCTGCGCGTCGGGTGACAGGATCGCACTGCCCGCGATGAGGCCGGCGATGCCGACGAGCACGTGACACGGGCAGAGGATGCCCGTCGAGAGCACCCCGATGGCCGCGGCTCGCTGGCGGACGCGAAAGATGGCAGGGATTGGCATCCGGAAACTCGCTGTTATGCTAGCCCGAGTGACGACCACTGATAAAAGTGGGCTGCCGAAGGTGGGCCAACCCGCGCCCGACTTCACGCTGCCGTCTACCGACGACCAGGACGTCAGCCTGTCCAGCTTCAAGGGCAAGCAAGCCGTCGTGCTGTACTTCTACCCGCGCGACGACACCCCTGGCTGCACGACAGAAGCGTGCGCGTTTCGCGACCTGCGCACCCTCTTCAGCGAGCATGGCGCCGAGATCCTGGGCGTCAGCCCCGACACCGTCAAATCGCACAAGAAGTTCCAACAGAAGTTCAGCCTGACCTTTCCCTTGCTGGCCGACGCGGACCATGCCGTGGCCGAGCAGTACGGTGTCTGGCAGCAGAAAAAGTTCATGGGCCGCCAGTACATGGGCATCGCGCGCACCACGTTCGTGGTCGACAAGGACGGCGTCATCGCCGCCGTGTTCCCGAACGTGAAGGTCGAGGGCCACGCACAGAAGGTCCTCGACGCACTGGAGGCCTGACCCGCGTGGGCCGGCTGCAGTCGCTGGTGAGCGTGATCACCGGTGCGGGCTCAGGCATTGGGAAGGCGAGCGCGCTGGCGTTCGCTGCCGAGGGCGCGTGCGTCGTGGTGGCCGACCTGGACGCCGCCGCGGCGCGGGAAACGTGCCAGGCGATTCGCGATGCCGGCGGCTCGGCGAGCGAGTTCCAGGCGGACGTCACCGACGCGCAGCAGGTCGCGGCCATGCTGCGGCACGCCACGGAGACCTTCGGCCGCCTCGACGTGCTGTTCAACAACGCAGGCATCCCCCAAAGCTTCACGCCCGTCGAGGAGTCGTCCGACGACCTGTTCGAACGCATCATCGCCGTGAACGTGCGCGGTGTGTTCAACGGCTGTCGTGCGGCCATTCCGGTGATGAAGGCGCAGGGTGGCGGGGTGATCCTGAATACGGCCAGTACGGCGGGCATCCGCCCGCGGCCGGGTCTGGCGATCTACAACGCGTCGAAGGCGGCGGTCATCTCGCTGACCAAGACGCTGGCGCTGGAGCTGGCACCGCACCGCATTCGGGTCGTGTCGATCTGTCCGGTCGCAACCGAGACGCCGATGCTGTCGACATTTCTTGGGCCGTCGCTGGAGGAGGCGCGCGGGCGGTTCACCGCGACGGTCCCGTGGGGTCGCCTGAACCGGCCTGAGGACCTGGCCAATGCCGCCGTGTTTCTCGCCTCACCGGAAGCCGAGATGGTCACGGGTACGGCGTTCGAGGTCGACGGCGGGAGAGATATCTAGCTCACTCCTCCCACTTTTTGAACACCGCGACACTGTTCTGGCCGCCGAAGCCGAAGCCGTTGACCAGCGCGGTGTGGACGTCGACTTTGCGCGGCTTCCACGCCACGTAGTCCAGGTCACACTCGGGATCGGCGGTGAACTGGTTGATCGTCGGCGGCACGCAGCCCGTCTCGAGTGCCTTGACGGTCGCCACCGCGCTCAAGGCGCCGGCCGCGCCGAGCAGGTGCCCGATCATCGACTTCACCGAGCTCACGGGGATCCGATACGCGTGCTCGCCCAGTGCCAACTTCAGCACGTGCGTCTCGGCCGAGTCGTTGGCCGGCGTGCCCGTGCCGTGGGCGCACACGTAGTCGATGTCCTCGGGTTGGATCTCGGCATCGGCGATCGCTTTCACAATCGCCCGCCGCGCGCTCTCACCTGAGGGCTCGGGCGCGCTGACGTGATACGCGTCGCCCGTGATACTGCCGCCGCACAGCTCGGCCAGGATGTGGGCATCGCGTCCGCGGGCGTGCTCCAGCGTCTCGAGGACCAGGATCCCGGCGCCCTCGCCGAACAGGAAGCCGTCGCGGTCCTTGTCGAACGGGCGCGACGCGGTGCGTGGATCGTCGTTGCGCTTGGACAGCGCCCCGGTGCGCGCCATCGAGATGAACGCCAGCGGCAGGATGGCCGACTCGGTGCCGCCGACGACCAGCGCCTCGGCGTCGCCGCGTCTGAGAAAGTGCAGCGCCTCGAACAGCGAGTACACGCCTGCCGCGCACGCCGCGGTGTTGGTGACGACCGGTCCCTTGATGCCGTAGGCCATCGACACCTGACATGAGGCCATGTTGGCGATCATCAGCGGCACCATCATCGGCCCGACGCGCTCCCAGCCGCGGGTGACGAGCGTTTCGGTTTCCGCGGCGACCGCGCCGATGCCGCCGCCACCGGTGGCGATGATGGCGCCCACGTCCCAGGCGTTGGAG
>JAFAWJ010001103.1 GCA_019242065.1 Chloroflexota bacterium | reverse complement strand
CGCCGCCGACGCGCAACACGCCGCACTGGGCATGCCCCTGCGCAGGCTCGGACATGTGGACCACGCGCATGTTGCGCGCTTCGAGGATCAACAGGAGGCCCGCGCGGCATTTCCGGATGCCTGGGCTGCCGGGCGCTCCGCGCCGATGCACGACAGTGTCGCGCGGGCAATTGACAACGCCCAGCGACTCCAGGCGGCGTAGGGTCGACGTTCGCGACACGGACTGTGTACGTCATCCAGCGCCGGCGACACTCGGAGGCGTCACGGTGGCGTCGGCACGGCTGGTGCATCCGACCAACGCGCGGCGTCGAAGATTGTCCAGGTCGCACAATGCGCCGGCGACTCGGGGAACTGTACGGTTCGCGGATTCTCGCAGCACAGGAGACGCCATGCCCCAGGTGGTTGCGGAACCCTATCCGTTCGTCTTCGAGCCCGGCTCCACGGCGCTCGTCATCATCGACATGCAGCGCGACTTTGTCGACCCCGGCGGATTCGGCGAAGCGCTCGGCAACGACGTGTCGCTCTTGCGACGTGCCATCGAACCGACTCGCCGCGTGCTCGACGCGGCGCGCGACGCCGGCCTCCTGGTGGTCCACACCCGCGAAGGCCACCACCCCGATCTGTCGGACTGTCCACCCGCCAAACTGGCGCGCGGCCACCTCATCACCGGCATCGGCGATACCGGCCCGATGGGCCGCATCCTGGTGCGCGGCGAGTACGGCCACGACATTGTCGACGCGCTCAAGCCAGCCCCGGGCGAGCCGATCGTCGACAAACCCGGTAAAGGCGCCTTTTACGCCACCGACCTCGAACTGATCCTGCGCAATCACGGCATCACCAGCCTGCTGGTGGCGGGTGTCACGGCCGAAGTGTGTGTACAGACAACTGTCCGGGAGGCCAATGACCGTGGCTACGAGTGCCTGGTGCTATCTGACTGCATCGCCTCGTACTTCCCGGAGTTTTACGCGATGACACTCCAGATGGTGAAGGCCCAGGGTGGCATCTTTGGTTGGGTTGCCGACTCGCAGGCGTTGCTGGCCGCGCTGTGCCAGCCAGCGGTCGCCTGATGCAGAACACACGCGCCATCCCTTTGTGGGTCCCCGGCGACTGGAACGCCTTCTTTGGTCTGTTTACCAACGTGCTGCTCAACGTCCTGGTGCTCACCGGCCTGGTGCTGGGCGTCGTCAAGCTGCCGGACGACGTCGTCTTCGGCCGCATCCTGCCCGCGCTCGGCCTCGCCCTGCCGCTCGGGAACCTCTGGTATGCCTATCTTGCGTATCAGATGGCCCGCCGTGAGGGACGCACTGACGTAACCGCCATGCCCTACGGCCCGAGCGTGCCGCACATGTTCATCGTCGTGTTTGCCGTGATGCTGCCGATCTATCTGCAGACAAACGACCCGATTCGCGCCTGGGAGGCCGGACTGGCCTGGTGCCTGATCATCGGCGTCATCATTCTGATCGGGGCGTTCGTCGGACCGACCATCCGCAAGTACACGCCCCGCGCCGCGATGCTCGGCGCCCTGGCCGGCATTTCGCTGGCGTTCATCTCCATGCGGCCCGCCTTCCAGTCATGGGACGTGCCCTGGATCGCGTTCGTCTCGCTGACCCTGGTGCTGGTGGGCTGGACGGCCGGCGTGCGGCTGCCTGGCAACATTCCCGCCGGCCTCGCCGCGGTGATTGTCGGCACGGCCCTCGGTTGGGCGACCGGTGTCATGCGGGCGCCCGACGTCATGGCCTCCCTACCGGAGGTCGGGCTGCATCCACCCCTGCCGAGCCTGGACGTGATCACCGGTTTCGCGGCGATTTCCAGCCTGCTGGCCACGGCGATTCCGCTGGGCATCTACAACTTCACCGAGGGGATGAACAATGTGGAGAGCGCGGCGGCCGCGGGTGACAACTATCCCTTGCGCAGCGTCCTGCTCGCCGATGGAATTGGCGCCATCGTTGGATCGTTCCTGGGCAGTCCCTTCCCGCCTGCTGTCTACATTGGCCACCCCGGGTGGAAGGCTGTCGGCGGCCGCATCGGCTACTCGCTCGCCACCGGCGTGAGCGTGGCGCTGGTGTGCTGGCTGGGCCTGACCGCCCTGCTGCTGGCGATTATTCCACTGGTCGCGATCCTGCCGATCCTCCTGTATATCGGTCTGGTCATCGGCGCTCAGGCGTTTCAGGTCTCGCCGACCCGCCACGCGCCGGCCATCGTCCTGGCGCTGCTGCCCAACATCGCCAACTGGGCCCAGGGTCAGGTCGAAACCGGACTCAGCGTGGCCGGCGTCAACCTGACACCGGACCTGCAGGCCAAACTGAGCGACACCGGTGCGATCATCTATCACGGCATGGTGCGCTTCGGTGGAGGCGCAACACTGGCCGGACTGATGCTGGGAGCGATCGCGGTCTTCATCATCGATCGCGAGTTCCGCAGCGCCACCTTTTTTGCGCTCGCCGCGGCCGTTCTGACCTTCTTCGGACTGATCCATGGTGCGCAGGTGGGCATCGGCGTCAACCTCGACATCGTCGTCGGGTACCTGTTGATGGCTGGCTTACTCGGCTTCCTGGCGTTCCGCCCGTCGACGGTCAGCGTCATCGAACCGCCGCAACTCCCTGGGACCGCCGACGTTACATCGGGTGTCACTCCGGAGGTAGCCACCCCTTGAGCCTGGTCGACAAGGTCGCGGCGGCCTACGACCGGATCGAGTCGGAGTCGCCGGCGTCGGTGTGGATTTCGCTGATGCCGCGGGCCGCGGTGTTGGAGCGGGCGCGGCAGGTCGAGCAGGCGCTCCACCTGCCGCTGCGCGGCCAGGTTTTCGGTGTCAAAGACAGCATCGACGTCGCCGGTCTGCCGACCACCGTCGCGTGTCCCGCGTTTGCCTACACGCCAGTCGACAGCGCGGCCGTGGTGGAGCGGCTCGAGGCCGCCGGTGCGATCGTCGTCGGCAAAACCAACCTGGACCAGTTCGCCACCGGACTGGTCGGGACGCGCTCGCCGTACGGCGCCTGTTCCAGCGTCTTCGACGCCACACGCATTTCAGGCGGCTCGAGCTCCGGCTCGGCGGTGGCGGTGGCGGCTGGGCTCGTCGACTTCGCACTCGCCACCGATACGGCCGGCTCGGGTCGCGTTCCGGCCGCTTTCAACGGCATTGTCGGACTGAAGCCGACGCGCGGCGTGCTGAGCACACGCGGCCTGGTGCCCGCGTGTCGCAGTGCGGACTGCATCTCGATCCTGGCGCCGTCGCTGAAGACCACGCGCGCGGTGTTCGAGGTCGCGCGTGGATTCGACGCACAGGACCCGTATGCGCGCCGCGCTCCGTCTGCCGCCGATGGTGCTGTCCGACCAGTGGACCGCCTACGCTTTGGCGTTCCGCACGGAGCGCATCCCGGGCTGGACGAGCCGTCGTTTTCGCGCGTGCTCGAGCGTTTTCATGGCCTCGGCGGCACGTGCGTGGAGATCGACTTTACGCCCTTCCGCGAAGCCGGCGATCTCCTGTACGGTCCGTGGGTCGCCGAGCGCTTCGCCGATCTCGGCGAATTCATCCTGGGCCACCTCGACGAGGTCAATCCGGTGGTGCGCACCATCATTCTGGACGGCCAGCGCTACTCCGCGGCGGACCTCTTCACCGCCCAGCACCGCCTGCAGGCCCTCCGCCACACGGTGGCGGCCACCTTTGAGACGATCGACGTGCTGGTCCTACCCACCGCCCCTGGGCACCCTACCCACGCCGAGATCGAGGCTGACCCGATTGGCGCCAATGCGAAGCTGGGCTACTACACCACGTTCGCCAACCTGCTCGACCTGGCCGTGGTCGCGGTTCCGGCAGGCATGCGCCCTGACGGTCTGCCATTCGGAGTCTCGCTCGTAGCGCCGGCTTTCACTGACGCCGCTCTCATATCGTTGGCCGAGGCGCTCGCCACGGACTGACTCGTCCCACGTGCCACGACTAGCGAACGGGCCGTCAGGTCACGCCACCTGAGCTACGAATCCCAGCGCCAGTCGATCTTGCGGGTGATCAGTTCACCGTGCACGCTGTCGATCCAGATTGATTGGCTCGAGGCGGAGCCCCAGCCGCCGCTCACCAGGATCTGGAGGCCTTCCGGACCGATCATCGACGGGACCGGAGCATCGTCGTCGTTCGGGTCCGCCACTTTGGTCCAGTGGTGTTTGTAGGTCACCGACAGGCCGCCGGTGCGCTTGATGTCACGGACGGGACGGTAGGCGCGCTCCAGGATGTAGTCTCGAAAGCGCGTCTTGCTCCAGCCGGCGTCGTTCAGGATCTGGACTGCCTGCGGATTGAGCACCAGCATCTTCTG
>JAFAWJ010000983.1 GCA_019242065.1 Chloroflexota bacterium | reverse complement strand
GGCGTCGGCGGTGGAAACAGAGCAATGGTGGTGATGTCCACGCGGCCGCCCTTGCCAGGTGGAGTATCGATGGCTTTGGCGGGATTGGGCGGATAGTTATCGAAGGCATCCTCGTACAGGGGTCCGATCGAGGGATAGTCCGGCTTTGGCCCGTTGGTCAGCGGGACGTATGTCGGGAACACCGAGTTCGTGCCCGCCGTAGACGCCGCTGGCGTGGCCCTGCTGGAGACGAGCGGCGCGGATAGGCTCTGGCACGCCTCGAGCAGGAGCGGCGCGGCGGCGAGGCTCGTCGCGCTCAAGCGGACGAAGCCGCGCCGATTTACACGCCGTGGCATGCGGCCTGGATGGGGCGCCGGCGCACACGAATGACCATGGGCTCCTTCCCGGTTCAGCCGCCCGCGACCGTCGGGTCCAGTTCAGGGTGACTGACAAACGCCTTGCGGAGCTCGGCGGTGGCCTCGAGCCAGTCGGCGCCGCTCGGCAGCAGGACGCCGCCGCCGCGTACCGCGTAGGCCTCCGGATGATCGACGCCCGGCGGCGTCACCGATTGGTTGACCAGCGCGTCGGCAGCCGCGAGCAGCCGTCGACGCACGCGGATCAACATGACGTCGCTCGAGCCGAGGTGCTCCTGGCTGCGATCGTAGATCGCGCCCATCGATTCGGTGACGGCCTGGTCCTGCTGGTGGATACCTGGAATGCCCGTGTAGTCTTCGCCGCGGCGCTGCCTGCCGCGGTCGATCAGGTAGTCGTTGGCGGCGTTCTGCACCATGCGGAACCGACCGTACCAGTCGGTGGTGTTGGGCTGCAGCCGCATCGGAATGGCCAGCGCCGCCGCTTCCGGCGTTGGGGCGGCAGCATTCGGATCGACCGCGCGCGGCGGCAAGCCGCGTTGGGTGAAGGTGTTGGCGTGATGCATCGAGAAGAACATCACGTGCTCGTCGTCCATCGGCACCCAGGCGCGGGTCCAGATCTGCAGACCCATGACGCCGCTTGGGATCATCACGAACAATGGAAAGAGGAATTGCGCGTAGCGCCAGTAGGCCTGCCCGTCGCCAGCCGAACGGTAGGCGGCGTACATGGCGCCATAGTCCGTGTCGACCACCTGATAGCGAGGTGCGCGGTCGTGCACGGCATAATACGCGAACGTACCGGGGCGGTAGTCCGCGGGTGACTTGGCGCCGTGGTGGAGGAAGCCGAGATGACTGGTGTCGATGTCGCCTTCGAGCGCCTGGAGCCAGTTGCACTCACGCTGGACCGCCTGTACGACGCCCTGGCCGTCGGGCAGCATGTTAGCCTCGAGGTCCGGCAACGGGGGCGGCGTCGCGCGCGGGCCGAGATAGGCCCACACCAGGCCGCCGCGTTCGCGTGTCGGATACGCGACGGCCTTGACTTTGGTCCGAAAATCTGACTCGGCCGGCTCGTTGGGCATGTCCACACAGGTGCCGTCCGGGGAGAACTTCCAGCCGTGGTAGACACACCGCAGACCACTCTCTTCGTTCCTGCCGAAGAACAGCGAGGCGCCACGATGCGGGCAATTGTCCTGCAAGAGCCCCACCTGTCCTGAGCTGTCGCGAAAGGCGACCAGCTTCTCGCCCAGCAGCATGACGCGGACAGGATCGCTGTCGGGACCCGGGAGCTCGCGCGATAGCAGCGCGGGCACCCAGTATTCGCGCATGAGCCTGCCCATTGGCGTGCCGGGTCCGACGCGGCAGATGGTCTCGTTGTCGTTCTTATTCAGCATGGTGAGTCTGATGGTACGACCGGCAAGACAATGTGCGACGCATACGTGTCCGAGTGGAAGACGGTTTGCATCGCGCTGATCATCTGCGTCCCGGTGCCGGGCAACTCGCCAGTGTTGGGGTTGCGGTCGAAGCGCGGGTAGTTGGCGCTGGCAATCTCAACGCGCAGGCGATGCCCGGGCAAGAAGACATTACTCGTGGCGATCAGGTCGATTGCGTAGCGGATGATCGCACCCGGTGTCAGCAGCTCCGGTCGGCTCATCGACGTCCTGTAACGCGCGCGAAGAATGCCGTCGTTCAAATTACGCGCGCAGCCGCACGGCGCCACGTCCACGAGCTTCGCCGTGAAGTCGGTGTCGGTTGCGCTGGAGGCGGCGTACAGGACCACCTTGAGCGGTCCGGTCACCTCGACCGGCTGCGTCAGCTCCGCACTGCTGTACACGAGCACGTCTTCGCGCGCCTCCACGCTGCGCTGGTCGAAGGCGCCGCCGTAGCTGAAGACGTGGTTGCAGCACAGGCCGCCGCCCATCGTCGGCGTCGGGTTACGCGGACTGTAGACATAGGTGTCTGGCGGCTCGTCTCGCGGCGGCTCACGCGTCAGCACACCGTCGCCGTTCAGCGAATTGGCGCGACCGGCGCTGTGGAGATACCACGCCTGCCAGTCAGTCGCCGGTAGCGGCCACGTGGGTGAGGTCCGCCAGCGATTCGCGCCCATCACGAAGATTCGCACCGGCGGCTCGGCGTCGATGCCAGTGTCGACACCGCGCAGCCAATGATCGAACCAGGCGAGGTGCAGACCATCGACGTCAATTTCAGCTCCGGTGGAGCGAGCTCCGTAGTCCACGTCACCAATTGGGTTGCCACCGCGCATACCGGTGTGGTTCCAGGGACCGATGAGCAGGCGTTGGGCGGACCGTGCCGCCGGAGTCGCGGCGTTCGCGCGCATGCCGGTGAAGTTTCCCAGCGTGCCTTTGAGAAAAATATCGTGCCAACCGCCGATGTTGAAGGCCGGGACGCTCATGCGTGCGTAGCCGCGCGAGACGTCGAGTCCGCTCCA
>JAFAWJ010000695.1 GCA_019242065.1 Chloroflexota bacterium | reverse complement strand
AAACAGCCACGTCACCGCCGTCCAGCCCAGCAGTCCCACCCACAGCGCCGGCACCTGCAACGAGTCGGTCCCTTCGGCAAAGTCGCGTGCCGCATCCTGCAGATGCAGCCGCGCTCCGACCCCGAACGGCAGCAGTTTTTCGACCATGCCGACAAACATCAACGTCGGCCCGCGCCAGATCGCCAGCGCGACCACGAATGCGAACCCGAACAGAATCACGCTGGAAATCGACACCGCGGCGACCTGGGCCGCGGCGGGCAACGGGGTGATCATCACCAGCACCCCCAGCAGCACCCCGATTGCCAGAAAGTCGAAGAGCTTTTCGACCAGGATCGTGCCGATGACGACCGGAATCGGAATCCGCTCGCGCTGACCCAGAAAGACGGCTCGCACCAGCTCCCCCGCGCGCAGCGGCAGAAATGTGCTGGCCATGTAGCTGATGGCCAGGGTGCTGAAGGCCGGCCCAAAGCCGACTTTGCGCTTGGGCAGGAAGTACACCTGCCAGCGCGCCGCGCGCGTCACGAGCGAACCCAGCACGCTGAAAATCACCAGCGCAATGAAGGCCGGCTGCGCGTGACTCAGCGCCTCGCCCACCTGCGCCAACGAGACTTGCTGGAGCAGAAAGTAGATCGCGATGGCGCTGATCGCGAAGCCGACCGCGATCTGGACAGCGCGGGCTATGACTGTGTCACCTCGTAAATCTGGACGTCGTCGGCATCGTAAACGAGCCGCAGATCCGGCATGTTGCTGAACTTGGCCAGCCCGGCCGCCGGGTAGTACTTCCGCTCCAGTCCACCGACGACGACATACTGCACCTGGTACTTCCGCAACACGTTGAGCGCGTCCTGCGGATTGGTCGAGGAATAGGCGCGCGTGACGTCTTCGATGCGGTCCTGGATCATGCCCATGTAGCCCGCGCGCTGCTGGCCCTCGTGGACGTCCCAGCCCAGTACGGTGGGCAGGCCGGTGTAGATCGAAAAGCGCGAACCCCAGCGGTAGACCGGCGAACGGCCTTCGAGGACGACCGGTGTGCCCTGCACGTTGTCCTGCATCCAGCGGATGGCCTGGGCGTCACCCGGCAGGTACAGGTCCTGGCCGTCGTCGCTGTATTGGGCAGACGACATGTACTGCATGCCATCCAGTGACAGCGGCAGGTCGGCGAAGCGCAGGCCGATCTTGCCCTTGCTGGCGAGCAACGGGTAGGCGACTGCCGCCAGGACGAAGACGAGCAGCAGCGCCATCCAGGCGGGTCGGATCTGCCGCAGCAGGCGGTCGCGGATGGACTCGCGCATCAGCCAGCCCAGGGCGACGGCGGCGCTGATCGACAGCAGCACCCACGCCTGCAGGTAGAACTTGAAGACCGTATTCATACGCCCGATATCGCCCTGGAGCGTGACGAACTCGGGAATGAGCGTGGCGAACAACGCGGCCCCGAACAGCGCGGCCTGCACGGCGCGATTGGATCGCCGCCAGTTGCTGACGCACGCAGCGGCGGCCGCGCCAATCCCGAAGATCAGCAGTCCGCGTGTCTGGTACCCGGTTACTACGTAGACGAGCCCGAGCACGGCGGCCGCCCCGACAATCCACGCCGCCGGCGAGGCAAACGCGCCCAGCCCGTCGAGCGGCAGGATCACGCTGTAGTAGCCCGGCTCCGGGACCAGACGGCTTTGACGTCGAACCGCCGCGGCGCGCCGCGCCGCCTGTAGGCCGTACCAGGCCAGCAGCGACCCGCCCAGAAACAGGAACAGGCCGTGAATGGTCAGGAACTGGCTGAGCGCCGTCCTGGCTTTGACGGGATCGACACCCGTGTAGAACAGCTGATAGCGCTGCAAATAGGGTGCGAACGCCAGTTGAAAGATCACGCCGAAGACGAGCAGGCTGACAATCAACGTTTGAATTGCCTGGCGTTCAAGTTTGACCAGGGCTGGCACGCTCCCGAGGACCAGGAACAGGCAGGTCAGGCCGGCGTAAGTCGGAAAGTCCCAGGTGTTGGTGGCGCGGAGCATCGCCACCAGCACGCCGGCGATTCCCAGGGGTGCCCAGGGCACCCGACGTGGGTTGTCGCGCAAGCTGCGGAGCAGATTCAACCCGACGAGCAGGACGGCGACGGTGAGTCCGAGCGCCAGCTCATGCGCGTGCAGATCGCCATATAAAAAGGTGAAGTACGGGAACTCGTGAATCGGGCCAGGGTCTTCAGGGCCGATGAAGCGCGTGCTGTGCCAGAAGTCGAGTATTGGGAAATGGGCGCCCTGAAACAGCGCCACAACCCCGAGCGCAACACGCGTGGCGCCACCTGAGCTCGGCGCCAGCTGTCCGCCGAGCACCGACAACTGGTCGACGACTTGCAGGCCTGCGTCGAGGTTGCCGAGCACGGCTGTCAAGAACACGGCCGCAACGCCCGCGAGGTAGGCATGGGCGCGCTTCAGGTGACTTAGACCCCGCAGCGGCAAGCTGAGCGAAAACGCCATCGAAAAGACGCCGGCGCACAGCGCGCCATACAGCGTTGGCTGGGCCAGGTTGAAGGCGATTTCGGGCAGGATGCCGGTCAGTTTGATCGGTACCGCGACCAGAACCAGGCCGTAGTAGTAGTAGTTGATAATGCCGCCGGCAAACCACGGATCATAGGGCGGAAAGTAGTCGCTTTTGACGACTGCATTCAGATACGCGAAGTTCATCGGCTTTTCGCCGCCGTAGACCGGATGCCACAGGTCGGGGTTCGCCGCTCGGATCCAGGTAAAGAGGGCAAAACCGGCGACGAAGATCGCTTCGGTCACCAGGATGAGTCGACGCTCGCGAAGAAGCCACGCCCCGAACACGGCTCGTTGACGCCACACCGCGACGAACGAGGCGACCAGCAGGAGCAGCCAGGCGCCAAGCAGGAGCGGTCGTTCGAACGGCGCTACCTTGAGACTGGCGATCAGCCAGCTGACGTAGGCCACCGCGGCCAGGCCCAGGATCTTGCTGCCGCCGTAGCCGCGATCGGCCAGGAACGGCAAGGTGCGCCAGAGCACGGGCACCGCACTCAGGGCCAGCAGCTCGATCAGGACGAACCACACCGGCAGCGACCACTGGTTGACCAGGTCGTCGCGATTGAACAACTGGCTCCACGTCCCGGCGTTGAGCTGAGTTTGCTGCTCGGACGGCGTCTGGAGCAGCGCGCCCTTACCGCCGTCGATCGGGCGCACCTGGACGACGCGATCCAGCGAGACGGCGTCGAGCTGTGCGCGCATCGCCGCGCTCGAATACGAAGGGGTCTTCTGCCAGACTTCCACCAGCGGGTGGTCGTAGACGGTGAAGTCCTCCTGGGCGAGGCTGTCGTCGAACTTGAGTTGGCCCAGACTGGGCTCGACCTGGAAACGGCCGACCAGCTGGTAGCCGAGCTGCCCCGACTGCAGCAGGCGGTAGTACGTCGTGGCCAGCGGGTAGCGCTCGGGCAAGCGCGGGATGGAGCCGATCAGCCGGCGACTGGCCATGACGATGTAATCGCTCTGGTCCAGGACGCCTTCGAGCTTGGCGCGCTTGTCGGCGTTTTCGGGGTCGTACAGAGCCAGCTCGGTGTAGCGATAGCGCCCCGGATCCATCCCTGGACGGGCCAGAGGTAGTCGATCGTCCCAGTGCTCGGTGGCGATGGTCGAACCGGCCGGGATGTTCTGATAGATCCAGTCCGAAGCGGTAAAGCGTGAAAGCGGCTGACCGTAAATCCCGTGACTGAACGCCAGCGCCCAGCCAGCGGTCAGCACGACGACCGCCGGAGCCAGAACCCGCTGCAGGCTCGATAGATGCCAGCGTCGCTGCGCGGCGAGCCAGTCGCTGCCCAGGACCAGCACGTACGCCGCCAGCATGATCCACGTGAAATAGGTTGGCAGCATGTAGCGCAGGAACTTGGCGAACTGCCCACCGAAATACAGCAGGTTCACCACGGTCCAGACGATCACCAGCAGCGCCTCGCGCTCCTGTCGGTGGCCGCGTATCAGTCGCCAGCACGCGACCACCAGGCCGACGACGCAGGCGATCCCGAGCGCCGGGCCCATCGCCCACTGGATGATGTTTTGCAGGGCAAACGTGTACGGCGGCGTGCCCGCCCACTGAATCATGAACGGGACGTCGACGGTGCCGGAGCTGACCTGGATTTGATACGCCTTGTCCGCAAACCACTGCTGGTTCAGCCGCAACCCCAGGACCGACGGGCCCAGGAAGGCGTACGGCTCGGTGACACGGAAGGTGAAGAACGCGGCGACGAGTGCGACGCCGAACGAGGTCACTCCGTCGAAGAACTGCAAGACGCTTGGACGCCCGTGCCGCGGAAAGACCAGTACCAGGCCGAGCACGGGCAGCAGCAACGCGGCGCTCACCTTCGATGCGGTTGCCATGCCGATGAAGATGCCGGCCACCAAGGAGTCGAGCAGGCTTTCGCGCTGCCAGGCGCGCTGGCCAAAGAACAGCGCGCCTGCCGCGAAGAACGTGGCGAAGGTGTCGACGGCGAAGAAATGCGAGAGCTGGATATGCAGGACCGTGATGGCCAGCAGCAGCGCCGTCAGATGCGCGACGCGCAGGTCGAACACGCGTCGCGCCAGCAGCCAGGCGAAGACGATGGTGCCCAGGTCCGAGAACGCCGAGAGCACGCGGCCGACCTGGTACACGCGGTCGTAACTGGTGAACGGGATGCACCCCGCACAGGTCGGCAATGCCTGCGCGACCGCGCGCGTCAGCGTCAGCGGCAGTTGGCCGTAGGCGTAGTTCGACTGGCCATTGTTGTACGGGTTCAGGCTCGAGTGCGCAGTGTTGAAGTAGTCGCCGAGCGTGGCGGGCAGGCTCACGCCACTGGCGACGATGGTCATGAAGCGTTCGTCAGGATGCTGGTGGCTGTCTCCGTCCCAGGTTTCGAGCGCGTTGAACCGAAATGCGGCGGCGACCAGCAGAATCAGGCCGAGGACGACGAACTGCAGTCGATCGGAGTGTGGGGGATGGGGTACAAACTGCCGCATTCGAGGGCAGCCCGAATTCTCGCATCGGCGGCCATGTCTTCGCACGGAGGGGAATGTGTCCCACAGCGGTCCTGAGCTTTCGGACGTGTTTGGCGATGTGCATTACGACCGCGTGTGTCGAACGCCGCAGTCCGAGGCGTATCTGCTCAGTGACGGCGATACGCCGTTTGGTCGCGTCGACCTGCACTTCGGCGCCAGCGTGGTGCACGGCGTGCTGATCGTCGAACGCGAGTTGAGCGACGAGGACATCCACGGGCTGGTGCAGCGTATTGACGACGACCTGGTATGGACCGCGGATCGGCCGCGCGACGATTTTCTGGTGACCGTGTACCAGGGCACCGAGCGCGGCGTCATCTCGGATGCGGAAGATGACGAGTCCGCGGACGACGAGTAAGCGTCAGGCGCGGAGGTTCCAGCTGGCGATCTGCTCGATCAGGGCGTGATTGGTCAGATCCAGTTGCACGGGTGTTACCGAAACGTAACCGCCGGCCACGGCGTGCAGGTCCGTACCCGGCTCGCCCGCCCCGCCGGGCGGGCTGCCGCCGATCCAGAAGTAGTCTCGCCCGAACGGGTCTTTGCGGCGGATCAACTGGTCGTTGTACTCGCGCCGCCCCAGGCGCGTGACCTGCACCCCGCGAATCTCTGAGCGATGGCCGCGCGGCACGTTGACATTCAGCAGCACGTCGCTTTCCAGACCCTCGCGCAACACGCGCGTGGCCAGGCGCGCCGCAAACGCCGCGGCGTAGGCAAAGTCCCAGTCCAGGTAGTCGCCCAGCGACACGGCGATCGCCGGTACTCCGGATACGACGCCTTCCATCGCCGCCGACACCGTCCCCGAATACGTGATGTCGCTGCCCATGTTCGGACCGGTGTTGATGCCCGAGACCACCAGTCGCGGCCGCTCGGGCGCCAGCCCCAGAAACGCCAGGGCGACGCAGTCCGACGGCGAGCCGTCACTCGAAAAGGCCGGCTGGCGTGTGCCAGGCAGCGTGATCTCGGTGATGCGCAGCGGACGATCGAGGGTCTTGGTGTGCCCGGCCGCGGTCCAGTTGCGGTTGGGCGCAATCACACACACGGCGTCGACGCGTTTGAGCGCCCGCGCCAGCGCGCTGAGCCCGGGCGAGTCCACGCCGTCATCATTGGTCACCAGGATCATGTCGTACGCACGCTACACTTTTCGGTGTGCAGCGCCTGAGTGCGCGGGCGCGTGAGGCCGCCCTGCGTGCGTATGCGCCGTATTCTCACTTTCGCGTTGGCGCCGCCCTCGAGGACGCCGACGGCGGACTGTACGTGGGCTGCAACGTCGAAAACGCCAGCTACGGCCTGTCGATCTGCGCGGAGCGCAACGCGATCTTCGGCGCGATCGCGGCCGGCGGCCGGCGGCCGTTCCGCGCCATTGCCGTGAGCTGCGTCGATGCCCCCGACAATGGCTGCTCGCCGTGCGGCGCGTGCCGCCAGGTCATCGCCGAACATTTCTCGC
>JAFAWJ010000494.1 GCA_019242065.1 Chloroflexota bacterium | reverse complement strand
ACGCTGCCTGGACTCCGGTGAGTCCTGCCGGTGAAGCGGCTCCTCCGGATCGTGTTGAGCAGGGCCAGTTACGTGGCGCCCAGGGCGCTCATGTCCACGGCCGGCCTCGCCGCTCATCACCGCGGCGACCGAGCAGCACCACACGTTCCTCGGCTTTGCGCGCCAGCTGATCCCACTGGCGATCAGCGCCTGTAGTCGCCCGGACAAACTGACCACGGTGTGGCGCTGAAAACTGACCCCCGGTCAGGTAGCGGGATGGTCTCAGTCAGCGCGCGGCGGCCAGGCGGAGCGCTGCAGGCCGAGGTGAGGTCGCATGCTCGAGTCGGCCCGAGTTTGGACATGAACGAAGCGGCTCGCGGCTGCGCCGAGCGACCTGTGTGCAGTGGCTGAGTCTGCTAGGCGGCAACCACCGCCTGGAGCTCGGCGAAGGACTCGTCGATGAGCCGTCGCAGGGCACGCGGGTCGTCCTGCTGCACCCAGCGCCCGAATGCGCAGTGAAAGACGGTCACCCCGGTCTGCGCGGCCAGTTCGGCCGGCGCGTCGGCGATACCCCGCGCGCGTAGCGCCTCCGCCAGCGCGCTGGCCAGCTTGGCGAGCTTGATCAGCTCGCGCTCCTGCAGTTCGGGGTTGGTAGCAATGATCTGGGCCCGCATTCGCGCCAGAGCGTGGCGGTCGACGAACAGCTCAGCCACGGCGTCCAGGCCGGCATCGACGGCGCGCATCGCGCCGGCCCCTGGCGGCGCGTGTGTGAGGGCCATGACCCAGCACTCCTGCAACTGCTCCGAGCCCATGAACAGCACCTCGCGCTTGTCGGCGAAGTAGCGGAAGAAGGTGCGCTTTGTCAGGCCCGCGGCCTCGGCAATCTCGGCCACGGTGGTCGCCTCATACCCGCGCTCGCCGAAGAGCGTGACCGCCGCCTGGATCAGGCGGCCGACGGCATCCGGCTTCCAGCGCACCACGCCGTGAGCGTACTTGATGACACCAGGTGCAGTCAGCCTGCTAGACTGTCATGGCACCAGGTGTCATCGTGGCTCAGCCCAGCGCGGCTGGCCTGCCCCATCCTCCATCCCCTCCAGGAGCTTTCCCCATGCGAGTCTTCGTCACCGGCGCATCCGGCCACATTGCTTCCGCCCTCATTCCCGAGCTGCTGTCCAACCACCACCACGTTGTCGGCCTGGCTCGCTCGGACGCGGCTGCCGCCAGGGTCGCCGCGCTGGGCGCCGAGGTCCGGCGCGGCGACCTGGCCGACCTGGACGGCCTGGCCAGGCTCGCCGCAGAGGCGGACGGCGTCATCCACCTGGCGTTCGATCACGCGAACATGCGTGCCGGTCAGCTGGCGGATGCGGCCGAACTGGACATGGCCGCCGTCAAGTCCATCGGACGGGCGTTGGTCGGCACCGACAAGCCGCTGGTCAACACCTCCGGCACGCTCAGCCTGGCCATGTCCGGCGTCAAGGACCGGCTGGGTACCGAGGCGGACGTCATTCCGGGGGGTCCGCGCGTCGACAGCGAGAACTACGTGATCGATCTGGCGCGACAAGGCGTGCGGTCATCGGTTGTCCGCCTGGCGCCGATGATCCACTCGGACCTCGACAAGCACGGCTTCACCCCGGCGCTGATCAACCTGGCGCGCGAGCATGGCGCGGCCTACGTGGGCGAGGGCGCCAACCGCTGGCCCGCGGCGAACACGCGTGATATCGGCGTGCTGTACCGTCTGGCCCTGGAGAAGGCACCCGCCGGGACCCGCCTGCACGGGGTGGCGGACGAGGGCATTCCCTTCAGGACGATCGCCGAGACGATCGCCTCGCAGCTCGGCCAGGAGGCCCGGCGGGTGACGGAGGCCGAGGCGCCGCGCTACCTGGCATTTCTGGCGAGCTTCGCGCAGTTGGACGGGCCGGCGTCCAACGCCCGCACGCGAGAGGTCCTGGGCTGGCAGCCGACGTGCCCGGGCTGGGTGGACGACGTGAGATCAGGCCACTACTTCGCCTGAGCATCGGGTGCAGGCCGGCTAGCGGTGATCACCATCTTTCAGTTGGCCGAGGACCGGTGCCGCAGTGGGTCGGGGCAAGCAGGAGCGGCTTGCCTCAGGCTGCGCGCGCGTGTGGCGCACCCAGGATGACGGCCGCGATGGCTTCGGGCGGCGCAGGACGCGCGAAATAGTAGCCCTGGCCAGTGTCGCAGCCCATCGTGCGCAACGCGTGCGCCTGCGCGGCATGCTCGATGCCCTCGGCGGTGACCTCCAGACCAACCGCGTGAGCGAGCGCCAGAACGCCGCGGACGAAGGCCGCGTCGTCCTGGTTGTCGAGCATGCCGCGGACGAAGGACTGGTCCAGCTTCAGCGTGGAGACACGAAAGCGTCGCAGGTAGCTCAGTCCGGCCTGTCCCGTTCCGAAGTCGTCAATCGCGAAACACACCCCCATCGCGCCCAGCGTGAGCAGGGTTTCGGTCGTCGTATTCGAGGGATCGAGCGCCAGGCTCTCGGTAACCTCGAGCTTGAGTCGACCCGGCGCGAGCCCGGTCTCGGCGAGGATGCTAGCCACGTCGTGGACCAGCGACGGCTCGAGCGCCTGTCGCGCGGACAGGTTGACGCCGATGGTCAGCGGCGCGTGCGACGGAAAGTCCA
>JAFAWJ010000427.1 GCA_019242065.1 Chloroflexota bacterium | reverse complement strand
GCCGCGCGTTGTTCTGCGGGCCTGAAAGGGATCGTGCTAATCGATCGACACATGCAACTGCGCGAGACCGGCGGCTGCCGAACTCATACTTATCTCTACGTGTCGCGTGTTACTGGCTTCTGGCCCTGCTCCTCATCGAAAGGCGTGAACAGGGAGAAGTTCTGACGGTACAGGGCTGGGAGAGTCCCTGGGTCCGCGAGTTCCGGGTAGCGGACCGGTGCACACACGTAAAGATGAAGTTGCCTGCGGCTGCGTATATCGGCCCCCACACGCGAGTGTTGCTCCTGCCTGAATTTGGCACCGCCCCGGTCGCGAGATTTCGAGAAACGCTCCGCCGACTTGTCAGGTACAGCGAGCAAACCAAGCGTTCACCCGGTGATACGGACGAACTACTGGTCGCGACGACTGACCCGAACAGACTGGGCCACCGTGCGGGAGCGTGGAGCGCGCTGATCGGCGACGTCGTGCGGACAGAGCAGTCGGATCGCTTGCCGTTTCGGGTAGTGAGCTGGGAGTACGTGGTCAACAGCCTCGGCGCCACGACAACGTCAGCGATTGCGTCCGGACCGCAGCGGCACCCACTTCGGCGGAGGTCGCGTGGACGATCACGTCGCGACCACGTTTTGCACCTTCTTGGGCGGCATCCTTTGCTCACTGTGCACCAACTCGCGCTACTGCTCGGAATGACCGCGAGCCAGGTCAGGAGGATGGAGCGCGAGTTGATCGAGACTGGGTGGCTGCAACCTGTCCACATCGTCGACGGTAGTATCGGCCTGGCGTTCGAGTCGCGGCGCGTTTGGCAGCTTGGCCTTGTCGAGGTGACGAACCTGGGCCGGCGGCGCCTCGCCGATATGCTCGGCCTGGACACTGCGGCCGCGGCGCGTTATCACGGCCTTGTACGGTCAGACGGCGCCCAGGCCGCGCGGCGTCGACGGTTCGTACGTGCACTCGCGCACACGATCGGCACCAACGACATCTTCGTCGCGTTCGCCGTCGCTGCGGCGACGGCGATTCGAGGTGGCTACCAAGATCAGCTATCAGAATGGCGCTCGGCGGCAACCTGCGAGCGGCGCCACTGCAAGCCCGACGGGTACGGGCTGTTTAGCCACAACGGGACAGACTATGGCTTTCTGCTTGAGCAGGACCGCGGGACCGAATCAGCCCGCAAGTACGCCTCGAAGTTCCGAGCCTACTATCGCTACCGCGACACCGGGCAGGCGCTGCGGGATTACGACGACATGCCCACGATCCTGTTCGTCACGATCAGCGCTCGCGCGGAAGACCGAATCGCGGAGCAGGCATTTAGAGCGTGGTTCTGTCGCGGAAACGACCCCTTGCCCCTACTGCTGACGACGACCGAGCAGATCAGCAGCAATGCGGCAGGCGTACTTGGCCCGATATGGCGAACGCCCGGGCGAGACTCGGGCCGAGTCGCGCAGCGCCGATACCTGTTCCCGAGGAGCGCAAAGATGAGCTGGCTGCGGGCACCCGAGTCGCATGGCTCGGGCAGCCTCGCGTCGACTCTTGCGAGTGCCGAGTAGTGGCAAAAGAGGGTTGCAGGGCCGCGTAGTGCCGACGGACAGAAGGACCCCGGAGGTGCTGTCTCGGGACAGTGGGGCCTCGAGTAGCCGCAACCAGGCACAGCAGGATGCTCGCCCAACCGAGCGACAGTCAGAGCGCACAGCCACAGAGACTCCCTCGCGGTCACGTTCGCGCAGTTCGAAGGCCGGCCCGGCGCGCCGATCAGGGGCCGCACCCGCCGGCGACGGCCCCGAGCAGATCGATCTCTCCTGGCTATCGGCAGGCGAGCGTGACGCACTTCGCCGCGAACTGAATCGCTTGCGAGCGAGTAAGGCGGCCAGCCCTTCCGGCGCGGCTCGCAAGGCCGTGCTGCTCGAATCGTCTTATGGTCTAATCGGAGGCGCCGGAGCTGCCCGGACATCGCGAGAGGATAAGGTGCGTTATCGAGTTGACCCGAACATCTGGGACCTGCCGCAGTTTTCTTCGATGCCGTACGACCAGCTGATGAGCGAGTACCTGGTCTGGCTAGGCACGCGAACCGAACGCGGGGGACCAGCCTCAGCAGCGGCCATCAAGGCTGCACGCCATACCCTCGACAGCTTCCGAAAGGCACTCGTTGCCGACGGGGAGCCACTCGAGGCCGCAAGCATCAGCGCCAAGAACTACGACAGCTGGGTCAAACACCTGCTTGCGGCGGACTTGCCGTACACGCCCATACGGCTGAAGAACGGTCGTTTGATCGATCATCCGCGCGCGTCCAGGCGACAGCCGATGAGCGCGGCGAAGATCGCCCAGCACACGGGGACGCTCAAGGCCTTTAGCAACCTCTACCTGTACAAGGTCATGGAGTACACGCGCTCGGACCTGTTGCATCGGGTTGAGCCGTACCGGGCCAAGCCCGACCAGCATCGCGATTCGAGCAGGAAGAAGGAGGTAAAGGAGTTTTCGGCCGCCGAAGTCGACGCGATCATGGGGTGCCACGACACCTCGACATTCCTGGGTGTTCGCGATCGAGCCATTGCGGCACTGGTGCTGGCGACAGGTTTGCGGGTAACTGCCGCGGCCGAGCTGCCGCTTGCGCACTATGACCCCACGACAGGGATCATCGACACAGTCGACAAGCGCCGTCGTCGGCTGGCTCACGTGAATGTCACCGGTAAACGTGCGATTCGGGATTGGCTGCGGATGCGGCCGGAAACCAGGTCGCCACAACTCTTCGTGCAGGAGAACGGCGCAGCGCTGACCAAGGACGGCGTGAGATCGCTGTGGCGGCGTATCGCGCGCAGGTCAGGGGTCACCAAGGGGCCGCACATCGCGCGGCGCACGATCACCAAGCGCGCCTTGCGTGCGGGCGAGGACCCGATCAAGGTGCAGCTGATGATGGGCTGGGCCAGTCCGGCCATGGTTCTGCGCTACGCTGACGAGGTGGCGCAGGAAACGGCGGCGGCGAAGCTGGTCGAGTATGCGCCCATCTAGCCGGGCGGCGATTCCGCTGGTCCTTGAAATCCGCTGCTTCGGTCGCGGAAAATCCGCTGCTTCAGAAACATCCGCTGGTTCTGCTTCAAAGCAGCGGACTGTCATGGAGGTGAGTTCCAGAGAAGCAGCGGAATAGCAAGCCCCTCTAGCTCAATGGCAGAGCAGCGGACTTTTAATCCGACGGTTGGCGGTTCGAGCCCGCCGGGGGGCACCCGATCTTGAACTCAGATTTGCCGTGAAACACGGTTGCGCATGTTTCACGGCAGCGCAATGTAGCAATTTATGTAGCAATTGCATCGCGCGTCTGCTCGGGTGATCGGCTGGCGCAGAACAGACGGGCAGTGAGAAATGATTGGCCCCACTGAGCGGCACGTCTGTACATACAGTCGAGTGCGGTCGGC
>JAFAWJ010000263.1 GCA_019242065.1 Chloroflexota bacterium | reverse complement strand
GCTTGCGCCCCGGCGGGTCCTCCGGCTTGAGGCCGGCGGTCCGCTCGGTCTGGGCGACAAAGGGGTGGAGCGGGCTGTCACGGTGGTAGGGCGAGCACTGGTAGCGTAGCCGCGTATGCTGCTCGCCCGACGCGACGGCTCGGTCGCAGAGCCAAGCAGCCAGGCGCGACTTGCCGACTCCGGGCTCACCGGACAGCAGCACGACCCCGCCTTCTCCCTGCCAGGCGCGGCGTTGCTGCTCTAGGAGCAGGGTGGTTTCCTGCGTGCGGCCGACGAGACGGATCGTCCGGGAGGCGCGGACCGACTCGAAGCGGCTCTCGGGCGCCGCGGCGGCGTCCACGACCGTCCAGGCCTCGACCGGCTCGTCGAGGCCCTTGACCACCTGCGGGCCGAGCGCGTGCAGGTCGAACAGCTTGCCAAGCAGCCGCCGCGTCGAGTCGGCGACGACCATGGTGCTGGGCGCGGCCGCCGCTTGCAGCCGCGCCGCAACGTTGGGCGCACTGCCGACGACCGCCAACTCCTGCGCGCTACCCTTGCCGATCAGGTCGCCCACCACGACCTGGCCGGTCGCCACCCCGATGCGGGCCTGTAAAACCTCGCTGGAGGGCGTCGGCAGCCGCGCGACGGCGGCAAGGACATTGAGCCCGGCCCGGACCGCGCGCTCGGCGGCATCCTCGTGAGCCTGTGGGTAGCCGAAATAGACCAGCACGCCGTCGCCCATATACTTGGCCACGAAGCCGCCGAAGCGGGCGACCTCGGCGGAGATGGCGAGCTGGTAGTCCGTGATGACCTCGCGCATGTCCTCGGGGTCGAGCCGCGCGGCGAGGGCGGTGGAGCCGACCAGGTCGCAGAACATAATGGTGACCTGGCGCCGCTCCGCCTGTGGCTGCAGCGGCTCGCCGCGGAGCGCCGCGATGGCGGCGAGCATCTTGCGGCGGTGACCGATTGAGGCGACGCCGAGCCCCATCAGGTCGTCCGCCGTCAGGTGGGGCAACACCGATCCATCTATGTCTTGCGCCTGGAACCCAGGTGCGTATTGCTCCAAGCCAAGCTCTCGCAGCCAGGCTGCAACGTCCATCATCGCCTCCGACACGTGGAAGCCTCGGCGCGCTGGACGCGGCGGCTCCACTCCTGATTCCAACACCAGGCACAACCAATCTCAGCGAGTGACGGCAGCGCGGCGTGACGCAACTCGTGTTAACCTGGGGCAGACTGATACGCCAATTTGTTCCACATCGCGAGTGTTTTTGAAAAATCGAACCCGGTTTGGTAGGTTGTGTCAGGACTCGTGCCAGCAAGTATAGCCGACGCACTCGAACACGCGGCGGCGTCGATCAGGCCGCCTCGAGGATGCCGAGCACGGTCACGGAGCGGCGGAGGAAGAGCACTCTGCGACGGAAGGCGGAGACGTGTTGGTTGCGGCGGGTGCGAGGGCGGAGGTAGTTGCGCAGTTCGTCGTGACCTCGACAGAACCGCGCCGCTGATCGGGGGCACTTGAAGCCGCGCATCGGCCGGTTGCGGCCCTTCAAGCCCCGGTGGTCCTGCTCCAGTCGATTATTGAGGTAGCGGCTGGTGCGGTGGCGCACTGCCGTGCCCAGCTCGGTCCTGATCGCGCGGGGGTAGCTGTCGTGGCCATCCGTCGTGACCCGGTCCGCCGTGACGCCCGTGACGGTCTTGGCCGAGCGGAAGAACGCCTTCGCCGCCTTCATATCGCGATGCTCGCTGAACAGCACGTCCACCAGCGCGCCGGAGCTGTCGATGGCGCGATACACATAGCACCAGCGGCCTTCTACTTTGATGTATGTCTGATACTGTCGGCGAACTCAGGTGGCGGGGTAGCATGGGCCTGGAGGTGATCCATGAGCCTGCGTCCGGAACCGATCGGCGAGATCCCTTCTGAGACCGCGCGTGTTGCTCGCGCCGCCTTTCCCAAGGGCACCGTGGCCACGCGATTGCGCGACGAGTTCAGTGCTCTCTACCAGGACGAGGACTTCCGGCGGCTGTACCCGACCAGGGCTGGCGCCGTGGCGCTTGGCCCTGGTCACCGTCTTGCAGTTCCTCGAACAACTGAGCGACCGTCAGGCCGCCGACGCCGTGCGGGCCCGCATCGATTGGAAATACGCGTCGGGCTGAAGCTGACCGACCCAGGGTTCCACTTCAGCATCCTGACCGAGTTTCGGGCGCGGCTGGTGGCCGGTCAGGCGGAGCACCTGCTACTGGACAAGATGCTGGAACGGTTCAAGGCCCGCGGTCTGGTCAAGGCACGAGGCAAGCAGCGCACCGACAGCACGTATGTGCTGGCGGCCGTGCATGACCTGTCTCTCATCGAGTTGGTGGCCGAAACGCTCCGCGCCACTCTGGACGACCTGGCGGCAGTCGTGCCGGACTGGTTGCGCGCGGTGGCATGGCCGATCTGGTTCGCGCGCTACGGCCGTCGCGTTGAGGAGTATCGCCTGCCCACGAGCCAGGACAAGCGCGCGGCGCTTGTCCTTGAGATCGGAGAGGATGGGTTCGTCCTGCTTGATGCGTTGGATGGGCCCACCGCACCAGTGGCTGCGCGCGAGCTGCCCATGGTGCAGACGCTACGCGACGTATGGCGGATGCACTACGCGCGGGACGACGGGAAGCTGCGCTGGCGCAGCATCGCGGAGCTGCCGCCAGTGGCGGAACGGATGCAGTCACCTTACGACCCGCAAGCACACTTCAGCATGAAGCGGCATCTCAGCTGGACGGGGTACAAGGTCCACGTCACTGAAACCTGCGATGACGATGCGGCGCACCTGATCACGCACGTGAAGACCTGCCCCTCGATGCGACCCAACATGACCAGCACGGCCGAGATCCATGAGCGGCTGGCGGCGAAGGCGCTGCTCCCCGCGGAGCACTTCGTCGACTCGGGCTACGTTGATGCGGGGTTGCTGGCCAGCAGCCGACGAGACCACGGCCTTTCGCTCGAAGGACCGGTCCGGGGTCTCTCGAGCCGCGTGGGGCACGGCTACGGCCTACAGCACTTCGCCATCGACTGGGACCGCGAGCACGTGACCTGCCCTCAGGGCAAGACGTCTGTATCCTGGCGCACGATACACGTCGCGGACGGCAGCCCGCGCATCCAGGCCCTGTTCAGCCGCTCGGATTGCCGGGCGTGTCCTGCCAAGACCCTGTGCACGCCGGCCTCGAGCGGGCGCCGCACCGTGAACGTCCACCTGCGTGAGGAATACGAGGCGCTGAATGCGGCGCGGGTCCGGATGACGGATCCCGCCTGGCTGGAGCGCTATCACAGACGGGCCAGCGTCGAAGGCACGCTGTCGCAGGGCGTGCGGGCATTCGGAATGCGCCGCAGCCGCTACATCGGGCTGGCAAAGACCGGTTTGCAGCAAGCCTGCACGGCAGCGGCGATGAACGTCTCAAGGGTGGTGCACTGGCTGGACGGACGGCCACGCGCCAAGACGCGCCTGACGCGCTTCGCGGCCCTGGCAACGGCCGCCTGATTTCGCCGACAGTATCTATGTCTCATCAACCTACCGGCTGCAGCCCGCCTTGCCGCAGCGTCTGCGCCGCAGCTCCTCGGCCAGCGCGGGGGTGAGCTTGGCCTCCCAGTCGCGGACGGCCTCGTGGCTGAACACCATGCGGCGGAGGGCGAACATCTCAGGTAGGTCGCGCAAGCTCAGCTTGTAGCGCAGCCGCCAGAGTACCACGAGGGCGATGACGTCGGA
>JAFAWJ010000094.1 GCA_019242065.1 Chloroflexota bacterium | reverse complement strand
CGGATCTTTTGACGCGACTCGACGTGCCGAGGGCGATGCTGCCGAGCGTGTGTTCGTCCTCGGGGTTGTTGTGCGAGACCGAGCCAGGCCACTTCGGTGGTGCGCTGCCGGTCATGGGCGTCGCCGGCGATCAGCAGGCGGCCCTCTTTGGGCAGGCGTGTTTCGAGCCCAGCCAGGCCAAAAACACCTACGGCACGGGCTGCTTTTTGCTGGTCAACGCCGGCGCACGCCCGCCGGAATCGGCCGACGGTTTGCTGTCCACCGTCGCCTGGCGCGCAGGCGATCAGACGACGTATGCGCTGGAGGGCAGCAGTTTCGTCACAGGCGCCGCCGTGCAGTGGCTGCGCGACGGACTCGGCCTGATCTCGGATGCTGCCGAAACGGACGAGCTGGCCAGTTCACTGCCCGACAACGACGGCGTGTACCTCGTGCCGGCCTTTGTCGGACTGGGCGCGCCGCACTGGGACATGTATGCGCGCGGCGTGCTGATCGGTCTGACGCGCGGCACCACGCGCGCCCACGTCGTGCGCGCCACCCTGGAAAGCATCGCGTACCAGTCGCGCGACCTTGCCGAGGCGATGGCACGCGCCGGGCAGCCGATCCGCGAGCTGAAAGTCGATGGTGGCGGGACGGCCAATTCGTTCCTCATGCAGTTTCAGGCTGATGTGCTGGGTGTGCCGGTTGAGGTGTCTGCCGTCCAGGAGACAACCGCCCTGGGCGCTGCCAGTCTGGCCGGGCTCGCCGCCGGCGTCTTTGCCGACCAGTCGGTGCTCAGGCGGCGCTGGCACGCTGCGCGCCGCTACGAACCCAGCATGAGCGACGACCAGCGCGAGACGCTGTACGCCAACTGGCTGCGGGCCGTCGAACGTACACACGGTTGGGCACGTCCGGAACCCGTACACTTCGGGCACCCTTAATGTTCGACAAGACCGTGCTCGACAACGGCCTGCGCGTGGTCAGCAGCACGCTGCCGCATACACGCTCGGTGAGCATCAGCATTTTCATCGGGGCTGGCTCACGCTACGAACGCGATGAAGAAGCCGGTGTCTCGCACTTCCTGGAGCACATGCTGTTCAAGGGCACGCGGCGACGGCCAACCGCGCGCGAGATCTCCGAGGAGATCGAAGGCATCGGCGGCGTCATGAACGCGGGCACCGACAAAGAGCTCACCGTGTACTGGGCCAAAGTCGGCGACCACCGCTTCGCGGCCACCCTGGACATCCTCACCGACAGCTTGCTGAACTCGCTGATGGATCCCGAGGAGCTCGAAAAAGAGCGTGCTGTCATCCTCGAAGAGCTGGCGATGACCGAGGACAGTCCGGCCGACATCGTCAACATCCTGATCGACGAGGTTGTCTGGCCGCGCCAGCCGCTCGGACGCGATACCGGGGGCACGCCTGACAGTGTTAAAGCCATCACGCGTGACGACGTGATCCGCTACATGGGCCAGCTGTACGTACCGCAGAACACCGTCGTGGCGATCGCGGGCAACGTGACGCACGCCGAGGTCCTGGACCGCGTCGGCGAGTTTCTGGGCGGCTGGCAGGCGCGCGACTTCGCCACGTGGTTTCCCGCCCAGATTCCGGACGATACGCCGCGGCTGCGACTGCGCTCCAAAAAAACCGAGCAGGCGCACTTCTGCCTGGCGACGCCAGGGCTGTCGGCGGCGCACCCGGACCGCTATGTGCTGGACGTGCTGAACGCGGTCCTGGGCGAAGGCATGAGCAGTCGGCTGTTTTTAGAGATCCGCGAGAAACGCTCACTGTGCTACGACGTCCATTCTTATGTCAATCACTATCTCGATACAGGTTCGACCGTCGTCAATGCCGGCGTCGATCCCAGCAAGCTCGACGAAGCGCTGCGGGCCACGATTGACGAGCTGCTCAAGATGGTCGACGGCGTGCCCGATCGCGAGCTGACCAAGGCCAAAGAGTTCATCAAAGGCCGCCTGCAGTTGCGCATGGAAGACACGCGCGCCGTCGCCTCGTGGATGGGCGGCCAGGAGCTGCTGCGCCGCGAGATCCTGACGGTCGACGAAGTCCTCGGAATCGTGGACGACGTCTCGGCCGACAGCCTGCGGCGCGTGGCCCGCGAGCTGTGGCGCCCCGAAGCCTTTCGCCTTGCGGTAGTGGGCCCCTTCCGCTCCGAGACCCGTTTTCAAAAGCTCCTCGCCGCGTAAGCCTCAGGGCACCGGCTGACACTGCGGGCAGAACGCGCTGCTGCGTTGGCCGATCTGGATGCGCCGAATCGGCGTGCCGCAGCGCGGACAGGCCTGCCCCTCGCGGCCATAGGCGTTGAGGAACTCCTGGTTCTCCCCAGGCGTCCCGTCCGAATCGCGATACGACGAAAACGAGGTGCCCCGCCGTTCGATGCCCTGCGTCAGCACGTGCTTGATCGCCTCCGCCAGCCGTCCGATCTCGTCAGGCGCGAGTGAGTTCGCCGCGCGCAGCGGGTGCAGCTTTGCCTCCCACAGCGCTTCGTCGGCGTACAGGTTGCCGACTCCGGCCACAAACGCCTGGTCCAGCAGCAGCGGTTTGATGCGTCCGCTGCGACCTTTCAGTTTCTCGGCGAGCAGCGCCGCGTCCAGGTCGACCAGCGAGTCGGGCCCCAGGCGCTCGGCCAGAAAGTCGTTCAGCTCGACGCTCGACCTGAACAGATTCACTCGTCCGAACTTGCGCGGGTCCACGAAGCGCAGGTCCATATCGTTGTCCAGGCCAACGACCAGGTGTGTATGCAGCGAGCGCTCGGTCGAGCGTGGTACGAGCAGCAGGTTGCCGCTCATCTTGCGGTGCACCGTCACCCAGGCGTCGTCGTCGAAGCCGATCAACAGGTATTTTCCGCGCCGATCCACCGAGGCGACCGTGTGCCCGATCAGCACCGATTGCAGCTCGGCTTCCGACGTGTTCGGCAGCATGCGCGGCCAGTCCGCGCCGTCCACCGCGCACACGCGCCGACCTACCAGCTTCGGCCGCAGGCTGCGCGCGGTCGTTTCGACCTCGGGAAGCTCAGGCACTGATGGCGAGCGCGCTCATGGGCGCCTGCTGGCATTTCGGACAGAAGTGCGTGCCGCGGCCGCCGACCCATTCCTTTTGAATGATCGTCTTGCAGCGGGGGCAGGGTGATCCGGCCCGACCATGGCAGTACGGGAAGTCGCGGTCGGAGATGGCCTTGCCGTGTGGCACGAACGCCGCACCCTCGCGGACGGCATAGTCGAGCACCGCGCGAATCGCCCGATGCAGACGGGTGACCTCGG
>JAFAWJ010000032.1 GCA_019242065.1 Chloroflexota bacterium | reverse complement strand
GATCAGATCGTGCAGGTCACGAGTGGAGGTCGCCTGGATGCCGTGGTCGTCGCTGGTGCCCTCGAACGGCTCCTCCAGCAGACACGTGCGACCGCCAATCGCCCCGTCGAGCACGGCCTTGACCCCGGTCACCCGCAGGAACTCGCCGTTCGGCCAGCGCCCGGCACGCCGCACGGCGTCATAGCTCGCGTAGCGCACCAGCATGTTGACCCGCAAGCCAAGGAGTCCGCGCTCACGGCCAGTCTCGAACAAACTTATGTCTTCAGGAGCGGTGGACGCATCGCACACCGACGTCAAGCCCGCGGCCGCGAACATCTGGCTCGCCCGCTCCAGTCCGGCCAGCCGGTCCTCCAGCGTGTTGCCCGGCACGATGCCCTTGCCGCCCGCCGCGGGCGACGAGGTGAAGTCCACCAGCGCCCGCTCGTACAGCACACCGTTAAGTCGGCCGCCGCCGTCGCGACCATACGCGCCGCCTTCGGGCGGCTGGCTGCCATCGTCCAGTCCGCCCAATGCCAGCGCCTGCGAATTGACGACCGCCCAGTGGCCGGCTACCTGGCGCACCAGGACCGGGTGGTCCGGTGCCACCTCGTCCAGGTCGAACCGCGTCAGCGCACGGCCTTCGAGCATTTTGCCGTCGTCGTAGCGGCTGCCCACAATCCAGCCGCCGGGTACGGTCGAGACCGCCCGGTCGCGAATGCGCCGCGAGACCTCGGCCAGCGACTGCACGTTCGGATACGACAGGTCGACCTGCAGCAGCTGGTCGGCGGCTGAACCCAGGTGCAGGTGGGCGTCGTGAAAACCAGGCGCCACGACAGCGCGCCCAAAGTCGACGACCTCGGCGCCGGCATGCTGCTCGCGCAGCTCGGCCAGCGGACCGGTGCTGGCAACGCGCCCGTCGACCACGGCAAAGGCCTCGGGCGCGGTGTCGGCCATCGTGATGATTCGGTCCGCGGTGACGATCACTGTCTGGGCCATAGCCCTTGCAGGGTAGCCGTGTTCGGTTTTGAGTATTTAGTATCTGCAGGGTTTGAGTTACCCGCTTCTCTCAGGCGTGCGTGTCCTGGAGCTTGCGCATGGCGTCGCCGGCCCATACGCCGCCCGGCTGCTGGTGGATGCCGGCGCCGACGTCCTCAAAGTGGAGCCTCCCGACGGCGATTTCACACGCACCTTCGGACCGTTCCCCGACGGTGTGTCGCACCCGGAGCGCAGCGGCCTGTTTGCCTATCTCAACGCGGGCAAGCGCACCATCGTCCTCGATCTCGCCGCCGAGGCCGACCGCGCCACCTGCCTGCAGCTGGCTGAAGGCGTGGACGTCGTCATCGAAAGCTTCACGCCGGGCGAGCGGCAGCGCCTGGGGCTGGATGCGACCGCCTTTCGCAACCGGTGTCCCTCGCTGGTGGTCGTCTCGGTGACGCCGTTCGGCTGCAGCGGTCCGCGCGCCACCTGGCGTGGCAACGACCTCATCGCCTTCCACAGCTCCGGGTTTGCGTTCGGCTTCCCGGCGCTGCAGGTCGACCACGCCGGCCTGGCGCCCTTGAATGCACCCACCTACGCGGCCGAGTTTCTGGCAGGCCAGGTGGCCGCGGCGGCGGCCATGCATGGGCTGCTCGCCGCGTCGCACTCAGCACTCGGATCCCATCTCGACGTGTCGGCGCAGGAAGCCGTCGCGTCCGCCAACAACGCCCAGTTCAACCGCGTGGCGACGACCAGCACCGGTGGCACCCGACGCGTGTTCTCGGAAAAGCCATCCAACTCGGTCGTCGCCTTGCTGCCGTGTGCGGATGGCTGGGTGGCCATTTCACCGCGCGAAGAGCACCAGTGGTCGCGCTGGCTGGAGGTCATGGGCTCGCCAGACTGGGCCGATGATCCGCGTTTCGCCGATCGCACCTTGCGCGATCGCAACTGGGGCGAGCTGTATCCGCGGCTGGCGGCCTGGACACGGCAGCACCCGCGAGCAGAGGTGTTCGAAGCCGCGCAGGCGCGGCGCGTGGCGTGCCTGCCGTTGGGGACGGCAAGCGATCTGCTGTCGTCGCCACAGCTCGCGGCGCGCGGGTTCTTCCGTCAAGTCGAAGGCGCCGAGCTCGGCCCTCGCCTGCGGGTGCCCGGCCCGCCCTATCAACTACGTACGCCACCAGTCCCGATCGTGACACCCGGTGGTGAGGGAGATCCCGGCAACACAGACCGTTTGCGCCCGCTGGCGGGCATCCGCATCGTCGACTTCAGCTGGGTCCTCACGGGCCCCATCTGCACCCGCTACCTCGCCGCCCTCGGCGCGGAAGTCATCAAAATCGAGTCCGCCTCTCGCGCCGACCTCTCCCAGCGCACCCTGGCCTGGGAAGAGCTCAACCCCGGCAAGCGCAGCATCACCCTCAATCTCAAGCACGCCCGCGCCCGTGACCTGGCCCGCGCCCTCATTGCGCGCAGCGACGTCGTCGTCGAGAACTTCTCGAGCGGCGTCATGGAGCGTCTCGGCCTCGACTACCCCCGTTTGCAACAGATCAACCCCAGCATCATCATGGCCTCGTCGTCGGCCCACGGCCGCAGCGGCCCCGACCAGGACCAGGTCGCCTACGGCACGCTGATCCAGTGCCTAACCGGCTGGGCGGCGCTTTCGGCCCACCCCGGCCACCGGCCACGATCAGCCGGCGGCGTGTGGACCGATCCGCTGACCGCCGTGTTCGAGATGTTCCTCGTCCTGGCTGCCATCTGGCGACGACGACGCACCGGACTGGGCGGCATGCTCGACCTGTCGATGGCCGAAACGACGATCGCCGCCCTGCCGGAGCCCGTCCTGGCCTGGACGCTGGCCCACGAGGTGCTCGCCCCGCGCGGCAATCGCCACCCCATCTACGCACCCCAGGGCTGTTACCCGGCTGAAGGCGAGGATCGCTGGGTAGCGCTGAGTGTCCAGTCAGAGACGGATTGGGCCAACCTGTGTGAGCTCATGGAACGTCCAGACCTGCATGCCGACCCGCGACTGGCCACTCCGGCCGGCAGGCGCGCGGAGCATGATCGCCTGGATGCCGCCATCGCGTCCTGGACCAGCCTGCGTCCGCCAGATGCAACGGCAGCCATCTTGCAGTCGCACGGTATCGCGGCCACGACCACCCTGGAGCCGGTCGAGGTCGTTGGCGATGTCCAGCTCCAGGCGCGGTCGTTCGTGCGCCAGATCGAGCGGCTCGACGGCTCCGGAACATTCACCTCACACGGCGTCCCATGGCTGCTGGACCAGCAGCGATCCGGCCCCGCCCGCCGAGCCCCGGCGCTCGGAGAAGACAACGCCTACGTCTTCCAGACCCTCCTGGGCCTCGACGATCGTGACTACGCCGCACTGATCGACGAGCACATCATCTACTGATACTGATCCTGACGAAAAGAGAGTCACTGCCTGCATGACTGCCAGCACTGAGCCGTCGTACGTCGTGTTTGAACAGACCGGTTCCATCGCGCACATCACGCTCGATCGACCGGACAAGCTGAACGCCATCAACCACGAGCTCGGACTCCAGCTGTGGGACGCCTTGGCCCGGTGTCAGGATGAACCGTCGATTCGCGCCATCGTCCTGGCCGGCGCCGGCCGGGCCTTCTGCGCCGGCGACGAGCTTGGTCGCGAACGGACTCCGGGTGAGGAGGAATCCCTCCGACGCCGCGGCAAAATCAAGCACTACGTGAGCGGACCCGGTCGCTGGACGAGCACGGTGCGCCTGATGCGCAGCCTCGCGCAGCCGGTGGTGGTGCGCATCCAGGGCTACGCGTATGGTGCCGGATTCAATCTCGCCCTCGGCGCCGACTTCCGTGTCATGGCACGCGATGCGCGACTGGCCACGCCGTTCATCAAGCGCGGCCTGGCGACCGGCACGAACCTCCTCCAGCAGTACGTCGGGGTCGGCAAAGCCATCGAAATGACGCTGCTGGGCGAGCCGATCGAGGCGGAGGAAGCCCTGCGGCTGGGACTGGTGAACGAGGTCGTCGATGCGGCGGACCTCGACGCCGCGGTGGAGCGCTGGGCACAGCGGCTGGCGGAAGGCCCAACCGCGTCGATGTCCCTCACCAAACACGCTGTGTACGCCGGCTGGAGCCTCGATCCTGACGCGGCGTACTGGCACCAGGGTTCCGCCGTCGCCGAATCACGCGACCTCGAGGACCTGGCCGAGGGCGTCGACGCCTTCAAAGCCCGGCGCCCCCCACGCTTCACCGGACGCTAGCTCCCGCTGGACGTGGTCGACGGATGCGAGCGTCTCGAGTCGAGCCGCCAGGGTGGCCAGCTCAGGCTCGCGGCCGACAACGCCCGGCGTCACGCCCCGCCTTGTACCACCGCAGTTGCTGCCGCAAGTGATGACACGCCCACGTCGGCGCGACCGACCTGCCCGATCGCCCGTTCGCGGCGCTAGTCGATCCACACCTTCTCGTAGCGGATCGGCGTCGCAAGCCGCCAGGCGATGTCGTGCACGTTGGCTTTCGCCGCCACCAGCGCCGGCACCGCCACATAAAAGATCAGAAACGCCTGATCCAGATACAGCTGGTTGATCT
>JAFAWJ010001168.1 GCA_019242065.1 Chloroflexota bacterium | reverse complement strand
TCGGCGCCAGCGTCTCGTACGCTCAGCCCAACGCCGCCGCAGCATACGGGTCGGCGCCAGCGTCTCGTACGCTCAGCCCGACGCCCCCGCAGCATAGGCGTCGGCGCGGGCGCCTCGCCCAGCGGCAGGCCCGGCTGCAGTACGCGGCGTGCGGAGCCAGGGCTGCTCCAATGCGCGCGGTCGATCCGCGAGTGACGCCGCGTCCTCTACGCTCACGTGACATGTCGCGGAGGATCGCCATCAAGGGCGCCAGTGGCTCGGGCAAGACCACGCTGGCGGCCGAGGTGGCACGCCGGCTGGGCGTGGCGCACGTCGAGCTTGACGGGCTGCACCATGGGCCGAACTGGCGCGAGCCTTCCGTGGAGGAGTTCCGTGCCAGCGTGCAGGCGGCCATGGACGCCCATCCCGAAGGCTGGGTGATCGACGGCAATTACGAGAGCAAGCTCGATCGGCTGGTGACCGACGCGGCGGACACAGTGGTGTGGCTCGACCTGCCGCTGGCGCTGCTGCTGGGTAGGCTGTGGCGACGCACGCTGGGGCGGATCCGCGGTCGGGTGGAATTGTGGAACGGCAACCGCGAAAGCTGGCGCACCGCGTTCTGGGGGCGGGATGCGCTGTTTGCGTGGACGGTGCGGGCGCATGTGCGCCATCGGCGCGAATGGCCGAGCCGCTTCGCGGACCAGCCCAACGTCGTGCGCCTGCGCAGCCAGCGAGAGATTGCGCGCTGGCTGCAGGCGCAGCGCTGAGCCGCAGGTCTCGTTCACGCGGCAACCGCGCGACTTGTACGCAGGTCGGGTGAAAGGAACACTGTTCGAGAAACGAACACCAGTTGACAACCCGTCTGACCAGGTCTAGAATACCGTTCCATTGATAGAACGATGTTCGAATCTACAGAGGTGAACTCCCCGTGGCTCCTGTCAACTCAGCCCTCGTCATCGGCGGCGGCATCGCCGGCCCCGCCACCGCCCTCGCCCTGCGCAAAGCCGGCATCCAGGCCACCGTGTACGAAGCCTATGCCTCGACTGCCGAAGGCCTCGGCGGCACGCTCATGGTCGCCCCCAACGGCCTCAACGCCCTGGCCCTCATTGGCCTCGACCAGCCCGTCGCCGCCGTCAGCCAGCCCATCCACACCATGGTCATGGCCGACGCGCGCGGCAAGCCGATCATGCAGCTGCCCGGCCTGCCGGGCCTGCCCGCCAGCCAGCTCCTGTGGCGTTCAGACCTGTACCGCGTCATCCGCGAAGCGGCCATGGCCCAGCGCATCCGCTTCGAGCATGGCAAGCGGCTCGCCTCCGTGCGCGAAACCGAGCACGGCGTCACCGCCACCTTCGCCGACGGCAGCACCGCCACCGCCGACGTCCTCGTCGGCGCCGACGGCATCCACTCCACGGTCCGCAAGCTGATCGACCCGCGCGCACCCGAGCCGCAATCCGACGGGCTGCATGGCGTCGGCGGGCTGTCCGACGCGCATCTGTCTGCTCCGACCGACGCCATGTACTTCGCCTTCGGCAAGCGCGCGTTCCTGGGCTACTGGGTGCAGCCCGACGGCCAGCCCGCGTGGTTCGCCAACATGCCCGGCAAGCAGTACATGACGATGTCCGAGGCGCGCGCGATCCCGACCGAGGACTGGCTGGCGCGGCTGCGCGAGACATACGCCGGCGACGTACCCGCCGACGAGTTGATCAGGCACACCCGCCCGGAGCAGCTGTTCGTCCTGGGGTCAACCGACATGCTGCCCGAAGTCCCGCACTGGCACCGCGGCCGGATGGTGCTGGTGGGCGATTCGGCGCATGCTCCCAACCACAGCTCGGGTCAGGGCGTGTCGTTGGCCGTCGAAAGTGCTATCGAGCTGGCGCGCTGTCTGCGCGATATCGCCGACCCGGCGCAGGCGTTTGCGGCATACGAGCAGCTGCGCCGACCGCGCGTCACCCGCATCGCCAGGGAAGCCGCCCGCACCAATCAGCGCAAGGCCGCCGGGCCGATCGCCAGCGCGGTCATGACCCTGGTGATGCGCGTGGCAGTTAAGACGTTTGCCACACCCGAGAAAATGTTCGGCTGGGTCCAGGGCTATCGCATCGACTGGGACCAGACGGTCCAGGCGCCGAGCCGCTCGGCCACGACCAAGCGGGGCGTGACCGAGCGGCTCAGCGCGGCAGCCTGACCCAACGCGGCGAGGGCCACTGTGCCCTGTTTGGTGCGCCGCTCGCCATCCCCTGTCGACGCGCATCGGCGAACGTAAAAAGGAGATGCCGGCCAGGTCCAAACGCGCTCGCTCCTCGCGGGGGCGTGGCCGAGCAGCGCGGCGGCTGGCCTTCAAACGGCTCGGCGCACGGGTCGCCGTCGGCGCCGGCGGACTGGCGCTGCTCATCGCCGCTGGACTCAGCCGCGCCGAGGCGCTCCCGACGCTGGTTGGCGCCCACCCACCACCCGTGGCCGTCGTGCAGCCCACGCCTGACCA
>JAFAWJ010000934.1 GCA_019242065.1 Chloroflexota bacterium | reverse complement strand
GCAGCTGGGCCTCGCGGGCGCGCATCCAGGCGCGGTTGCCGAGCAGGGTGTTGATCTCGCCGTTGTGCGCCAGGATCCGGAAGGGCTGAGCCAGCTGCCACGTCGGAAAGGTGTTGGTCGAATACCGCTGGTGGAAGACGGCCAGTCCGCTCTCGTAGTCGGGATCCCGCAGGTCGGGATAGAACGCCGGCAGCTGGTGCGCGGCGAACAGGCCCTTGTAGACGAGCGTGCGGCACGACAAGCTGGCGACGTAGAAGCCGGCAGTGGTCAGGCCGCGCGCCTCGGCCTCGCGCTCCATGGCCTTGCGGGCGAGATACAGGGCAGTTTCAAACTGGTCGTACTGGCGGTCAGACGAGCGTGGCACGATCAGCGCCTGGCGGATGCGCGGCAGTGTCGATCGGGCGCCCGCGCCGAGCTGGTCGGCGTCGATCGGGACATCACGCCAGCCCAGCAGCCGCACGCCGGCCGAACACAGCGCTGACTCGACGAGGGTCTCGCTGTGGTGCGCGACGTCTTCGCCGGGCAAGAAGAACATGCCCACCCCGACCAGGTCGTTGCCGTCCAGAGTGCCCAGGCCGAGTCGTTGCGCTTCGCGAGTGACGAGCCGGCGCGGGACCTGCGTGAGCACGCCAGAGCCATCGCCGCTCTTGCCGTCCGCGGCCACCGCGCCCCGGTGGCTCAAGTTGGCGACGGCTTCGACCGCTTTGGCGACAATGTCGTGACCGGGCTGTCCGCTCAGGCGCGCGACGAAGCCGACGCCGCACGCGTCGTGTTCGAAGCGCGGGTCATACAGACCACGTGCGCGCGGTAACAGCCTAGAGTGCAGCTCGGCCACCTGCCACCTTGTTGTAGTTGAAATCCCGGAGAACAAAAAAGACCGGCGTGCCTTTCGCCAGCACGTCGGCCACACGATCTCGCGCGGCTGAAAGCGTCACACACTCCACCGTCGGAGTCTGCGCCGCATTTCACGAGGCCGCCCTTGGTCCTCGCGGGAGGGCCATGTTAACGGGCTTCGGCTGGTGCTGTCTAGTGTGCCATCAGGCTACTCACGATCGCGCTAGCGTGTAGAGGGTGAAGGCTGACCTCGCGAAGAGCACGGCCTGACCAGATGCCGCTGGACGTCCAGTCGACCGTCGAGGCCTTCGCATGGATGTTGTTGGGGGCTGCCCTGCTCGGCATCCTGGCGCGCCGCCTGCGGCTGCCGTACGCGGTCGCGCTCGTGCTGGGTGGCGTGGCCGTCGCCCAGTCGCGCCTGGTCGCGCTGCCGCAACTGGATCCGCGCGTGCTGCTCCTGGCGTTCCTGCCGCCGCTGCTGTTCGACGCGGCCTTCCGCTTGGACGATGTCGAGTTGCGTCGGCTGGCGCGACCTGTGCTGTTGCTGGCCGTGCCTGGCACCGTCGCGACCGCGGCCATCGTGGGTGTGGTGCTGGTGATGACGCTCCGACTGAACTTTCCTGAAGCGCTGCTGTTCGGCAGCATCGTGGCTGCGACCGACCCCGTAGCCGTGGTCGGCGTGTTCAGGAACCTGGATGCTCCCAAGCGTCTGGCGGTCATCGCCGAAGGTGAGAGCCTGATCAACGATGGCGTGGCCATCACCCTGTACACGGCCAGCATCGGACTGGCGACCTCGGGCAGCGCCGACATCACGGGCGCATTCGGCCTGTTCCTGCGCGAGGTCATCGGCGGGGTGGGTATCGGGGTTGTGCTGGGCGTCGTCTTTTCGCGTTTGACGGCCGTGATCGACGATCACCTGATCGAGATGACGTTGTCGACGGCGCTGGCGTACGGCAGCTATCTGGTCGCGCAGGCGCTGGACACCTCCGGCGCCCTGGCGTGCGTCGCGGCGGGTCTGATTCACGGCAGTTACGGTCGTCACGTCGGCATGTCCGAACGCACCCGGCGGCTGCTGGACGATCTGTAGGAGTACTTCGGCTTCCTGGTCAACGGACTGGTGTTTCTGCTGGTCGGGTTCACGACCAACCTGGATGCGCTGGTCGCGCTGGCGGGACCTGTCCTGGTGAGCATCGCCAGCGTGTTTCTGTCACGGGTGGTCGTGGTCACTGTGCCACCGACGCTGCTGCGCCTGACGCGACGCATGCGCGCGGTTACGACCGGAGCAGAGCGCGCCGTGCTGATCTGGGGCGGCCTGCGTGGGGCGCTGACGATCACCCTGGCGCTCGCGCTGCCACCCGAGTTCGCCGATCGAACGCTGCTGATCAGCATGGCCTTCGGCGTAGTGCTGTTCACGCTGGTCGTGCAGGGCGTCACGTTGGCGCTGGTCATCCGCCGCGTCGGATTGAGCGGCCTGAGTTGAGCGTGGTGTGTGCGATAGAGACCGGTAGACTGTGACGTGATCCGCGGCGGTGGCGGAGGCATGGGCCTTGGTGGCATGAGTGCGCTGCACCAGCAGCAGCGCGCGCTACGCTCCCTCGAAGGCGGTAAGCCGCCGAGCGTTGGGCGCACGCTGGCCCGTGTGTGGGGGTGTTTTCGGCCGTACCGGCTGCACCTGGCGGTCGGCACAGGGCTGATGCTCCTCGGGCTGGGGCTGATGCTCGTGCCCCCACTACTGATCCGCGAGTTGATCGATGCCGCCATTCCCCAGCGTAACCTCAATCTGGCCCTGGTGCTCGGACTCGGGATGTTTCTGCTGCCAGTGGGCAGCGGTGCGCTGAGTCTGGGTCAAAACGTGCTGAGCGCGCGCGTGGCCCAGGGCGTGATCGCCGACCTGCGCGCGCAGTTGTACCGCCACCTGCAAACACTCGGACTGGACTTCTTCACCTGGACGCGCGCGGGCGAGATCCAGTCGCGCTTCGTCAACGACGCCGGCGGACTCCAGAACGTGCTGACGCAATCCTTTCTGGGCACCTTCGCCAATTTTCTCACCGTCATCGGCACGCTGGTGGTCATGCTGTTCATGGACTGGCGCCTGACGCTCGCCGCCCTGGTCGCGCTGCCCTCGTTTGCGGTGCCGGTCCTCCACTTCGGGCGAAAACGCTACGAAGCCGTCTTACGCGTCCAGGCCGCCCTGGCGCGTCTGTCCGTCGTGCTGGAGGAAACGCTCAGTCTGTCGGGCGCCATCGTGGTCAAGAGCTTCGGGACGGAGGCACGCGAGGCGGCGCGCTTCGACGCCGTCAATGTCGACGTGCGTGAGGCGCAGATCCAGCAGGTCCTGGCCGGACAGTGGTTGTCGGTGCTGGTGCAAGGTCTGGCCGCGCTGGGTCCCGCCCTGCTGTACACCTTCGGCGCCTACCTGGTGATCACCGGACAGATCGCGTTGGGAACCGTCATCGCGTTTGCGACGTATCTGAG
>JAFAWJ010000759.1 GCA_019242065.1 Chloroflexota bacterium | reverse complement strand
GCGAGATCGTCGAGCTCGAGCGCGACGCGACCGAGGACGATGTGCAGGTAGATGGTCAGCCAGGGCACGACGGCCGCGCGCGGCAGCACGGCGAGGGCATGCTCGAAGCTAAGACGCGCGGCGGGGCGATCTTGGCGAGTCATGTCGAGCCAGGCCTGGGCCGCCGCAAGCGGGGCGGCGAGCAGGCCCGCCAGAGATGGCGCGGTCTCGTCGGCGGCGAGCGGCGATGCCGGTGAGTACGCGGCGGGGTCGGCGGCGAGCGGCGATGCCGGTGAGTACGCGGTCTGGTCGGCGGCGAGCGGCGAGGCCGGTGAGTGTGGCGCGGCGAGGCGGAGCGCGGATGCCCTCGCGGCCTGGAGGTGCAGCTGCGCGTCGTGGGGACGTCGCTCCTCCAGGTCCATCAGCGCCAGCAGCGCGTGGGCCAGCCCAGGGATGTCGATCGGACCGTTGCTGGCCTCGGCGGCGTCCTCCAGCAGGTCACGCGCGGCGCTGCGTCGCTCCTGCAAGAATAGACTCGCACCCAGACAGAAACCCGCGGCTCGATATGCCCGACTCACACGCGGCTCGAGCTCGCGCACGAGGTCGGCCTGCGTCGCAATGCGACTGACCCCGTCCCAGGCCAGGGTGGCCTTCAACAACGCCAGCGCGGACTCGCCGGAGACTTCGCCAAGCGGACCCTCGCCGCCGCCGACCTGGCCCTGGAGGAGATGCAGATAGCGGCGCGCCCGGTCCAGGTCGCCTCGCTGAAACGTCACCCAGGCTCCAGCCACCAGCACCGACGGACGCTCGCGCAGCACGCTATCGGAGAGCGTCTCCAGCCAGCGACCCAGTGTCGCCAGCGGCGTGCCCGTCAGCACGACCCGGGTGTGCTCGGCGAGCAATCCCGCGACGCGGTCTTCGTCGCGCGCCTCCAGCGCATGTTCGACGGCGGCCGTGAGATCGCCGTGCTGCTCGTACCAGCACGATGCGCGGCGCTGAATCCGCTGCCGTTGGCCAGGGTCGCGCAGCTCCAGCTCCGCCTGCAGCGCTTGACGGAACAGGTGGTGGTAGCGGTACCACTGGCGACGCCGGTCGAGCGCGATGACAAAGCCATTCGACTGCTCCATTGCAGCCAGGACCTGCGCACTGTCATCTCGACCGAGGACGGCATCACACAGTGGCGCCGACAACCGTTCGAGCACGGATGTTCGGTGGAGGAACTCCAGGTGCTGGTGGGCGTGGTCGTCCAGCAGCTCGGTGGTCAGAAAATCGACGATCGTGGGATCGGCACCGTCGAATGTACGCGTCGCGTGATCTGGATCGGGCGCGTGTGAAGCGGCCAGGGCCGCCAGATAGGTTGCGGCTGGCCATCCCTCGGTCCGCGCGTAAAGCGCGTCACTGGCTTGCGGTGTCACGTGCACGCCGAGTCCAGCGAACACCTGGCGGGACTGCTCGCGGTCGAGCGCCAGCTGATCGGGTCCGAGCTCCAGCAGCATGCGACGCGCCCGCAGTCGGCCGAGTGGCAGTCCGCCGACGTGGCGTCCGGCAACAACCAGGCGCACGCTACCTGGCAAATGCTCGCACAGGTAGCCCAGGACGTGGCTACTCTCGACACTGGTGACGCGCTGGACGTCGTCCAGGACCAGGACACACGGGCCGCCGTGCGCAAGGCTATTGACCAGGCACGCAAGGGCTTCGGACAACGCGTCGAAGACCGGGCGCAGCAACACGCGGAAGACCCGCGGATCGAGTGGGGCGCACCGATCTAGACTGGTCGCCAGTCCGCTGAGGAGGCGGATGGGATCGTCGCCGTCTCGTCGAGCGAAAGCCAGGCGACGGGCGCGGACGATTCGTCGCGTATCGCCAGCTGGCTCAGGAACGTTGTTTTGCCGTACCCAGCTGGCGCACACACGCTGACCACGGCCGCATTTGATGCGTTGACGATTGCGAGGAGCTCGCTCCGCTGGATCAGGTGCGCGTCGGTGTGCGGCGGGCACAGTTTTGTTTCCAGCAAAGTGGGTGGTGTGGCGAATGTCTCGCGGGCGGCCACCGCTATGTCCATCACGGCGGGTCGCAGGGTACCCTTGCATTGCGGCGCTGCCATCAGGGTATCCATCAATTTGGTGCCTCATGCGCGCAGCCGTGTGCCAGCGGCGTGACACACAATGTGCCGCCGAGGCAGTGCAGATCGGTCATGATGCGGTCGAGGGGCTGCGATGCGACTGTCAATATGACTGCCGAGCTGCCGGGAGGTAGCGCGGTTGCCAGGCGGCGCTCGAACCCTGGCTCGATGCCAAGCTCCGCGCCGCGGCCGCGCAAGCTCGCGACACCGGGTGTCAGGATGAGACTCGGGACG
>JAFAWJ010000618.1 GCA_019242065.1 Chloroflexota bacterium | reverse complement strand
CGATGCTGACGCGCTCCAGCAGGTCCTGGGCCTCGGCGCGGCAGACGGCCTGATCTGAGAAGGTCGACAGGCCCACGCGTCCGTCGAGCAGACACGCCGCCACCACGTACTCGCCGCTGAATTTGCCCTGAAGCCCCGTCTTCGGGTGGTGGTGGATGATGGCTTCCAGGCCGTTGGGGTCGACGGTAATGGCGATGGCCTGGACGTCCGCGGCCCGCAGCCCGCGGTCGCGCAGAGCCAGCGCGGCGTTGGCCATGCGGTGCGTGCCGTAGCAGCACGGGAACTTTTTGACGCTCAGGCCGCGCTCTAGCAGGACGTGCGGATGGCGCTCCAGCGCACTCACCACTTCACCAGGGTCCGGGTCGACGCCGTACATCCGAAAATAGCCAATGCGGCCTTCCAACTGTTGCGGATCGGCGGTAAAGCCGTTGGCGGCCAGTTGCGTCGCCAGGACCGCGTCGCGCGCGGCGAGGCCGGCATGCAGCGGCTTCGTCATCGTGCCGAAGTTCTGGCGGCTGCCGCTGGCCATCGAGCCGGCGATGCCGAGCGCGTTCTGGATCGCGGATTGGTTCAGGCGCAAGAGCCGCCCTGCGCCGGCCACCGCTCCGAGGATCCCGACGGTTGCCGTGGCGTGCCAGCCGCGCAGGTAATGGGCGTCGACCGGCAGCCCGCGGGCGACGGCGCAGCTCAGTTCAAAGCCGGTGGCGTACGCCTCGAGCAACTCGCGGCCCGAGGCGTGCTCGGTCTCGGCGAGGGCCAGCAGCGCGGCGACCAGGACAATGCTGGGGTGGCCGTGGATCTCGTCGGCGACATCGTCGTAGTCGAGGGCGTGGCCAGCGGTGCCATTGAGCAGGGCGGCCTGGGCGGCGCCGGCGCGGGCGCGCGTGGGTAGGACGGTGGCGTGGCCGGTGGACGGGTCGGAGCCGGCCAGGGTGTCGGCGAGGATGGTGAAGCACGGCTCGGCGCGCGCGGCGATGGCGACGCCGATGGTGTCGATGAAGGCGCGGGTGGCGCGGTCGTAAATGTCGTCGGACGCGCTGGAGAGCGCGAAGTCGGCGATTGCCTCGGTGACGGACGTCGTGGTTGCCGTTGCCAGTGCCATGCTGTTACCTCACGTCTCGCGGAACATCGTCAGGTATAAATGGTAACTCGACTTTGCCTGAGCTCCCCGACCTGACCGTCTACCTCGACTTCCTGCAGGCCAACATCGTCGGCCAGACGCTCGAACGTGTCCGCGTCGCCAGCCCGTTTTTGCTGCGTACTGCCGACCCGCCGCTCAAGGACGCCGAAAACAAGCGGGTGCTCGGGCTGCGGCGTCTCGGCAAGCGACTGATCTTCGAGCTCGAGGACGACCTGTTTCTGGTCATTCATTTGATGATCGCGGGTCGCTTCCGATGGAAGGAACGTGGTGCGGCGATCACCGGCAAGATTGGCCTCGCCGCGTTCGACTTCTCCAACGGCACCCTGTTGCTGACGGAGGCCTCACAGAAGAAGCGCGCGGCGCTCCACCTGGTGCGCGGCGAGGCCGCGCTGGCCGAGTTCGATCGGCACGGGCTCGAGCCGCTCGAGGCCGATCTGGAAGCGTTTCGTTCGCAGCTTCTTGCCGGCAACCACACCGTGAAGCGGGCGCTCACCGATCCAGACCTGTTTTCGGGCATCGGCAATGCCTACAGCGACGAGATCCTGCATCGGGCGAAAATGTCGCCCGTGCGTCTGACAGGCGCCATGTCGCAAGGTGAGGTCGAGACGTTGTACGCGGCCACCCAGGCCGTGCTCACCGAGTGGATCGAGCGGCTGCGCAAAGAGGCCAACGGTGGCTTTCCTGAAAAGGTCACGGCGTTTCGCAAGGACATGGCTGTGCACGGGCGGTACGGCGAGCCGTGCCCGGTGTGCGGGACACCCGTGCAACGCATCGTGCATGCCGAAAACGAGTCCAATTACTGCCCGACGTGCCAGACGGGCGGCCGCCTCCTGGCCGATCGGGCCCTGTCGCGGCTGTTGAAGCAGGACTGGCCGCGGACGATCGAGGAGCTCGAAGCCAAACGCCCACGGCCTGCCGTCGGCGCGGGAGCCGGATCGAGTCGCGCGCGGCGTTGAGCGGCGCTCGCCACGAGTGACGGGCGCCATTGGCGCGGCCGCCGACGCCACGGGGCAACGTGCGAAGCAGGAACCTGGCTGGCAGCGCAACCTGTACGCGCTGACGGGCGCCAGCTTCCTGATGTTCACGGCGTTCGGCTTCGTCTTCCCGTTTCTGCCGCTGTTCATCGCCGAGCTGGGTGTCGGCGACACGCAGCAGGTCGAGATCTGGGCCGGCATCAGCAGCTTTGGGCAGGCACTGGTGCTGTCGATCTTTTCGCCGATCTGGGGCGCCGTCGCCGATCGCCACGGCCGCCGATTGATGGTGCTGCGGGCGGCCTTCGGCGGCGGGATCATCATCGGGCTGATGGGCCTGAGCCAGAACATCTGGCAGTTCATGACCTTGCGTTTGATGCAAGGCGCGATGACGGGTGTCGTTGCCGCCGCCTCGGCGCTGGCCATCTCGTTCGTGCCGCGCGCGCGTATGGGCTTCGCCCTGGGCCTGATCCAGATGGCGTCGTTCGCCGGCAACGCGGTGGGTCCGTCGCTGGGTGGCTTCAGCGCCGACCACTTTGGGTATCGCTACAGCTTCGCGGTCAGCGGTGCGCTGTTCCTGATGGCGGGCGTCCTCACGCTGTTGTTCGTGACCGAACACTTCGTGTCACCGCCGCTCGAAGCGCAGCGGGCCGGGCTCGGCGGGATGCTGCGCGATATTCGCGACGAAGGCCGTGACCGTCAACTGTTGATCATGATGCTGGTGCTCTTCTCGGCCACTTTTGGCGTCAACGTGGTCCAGCCGATGCTGCCGCTGTTTGTCCAGTACCTCGATCCCACGGTTTCCGTCGCAACGGTCACCGGCCTCATTTTCACCGTGGCGGGCGTGGTGGCCGCGATCAGCTCCGTGTTCTGGGGACGGACGGGCGATCGCGTCGGCTTCCGACGGTTGCTGATTGGCATGGCGCTGGGCGCGGGACTGATCTACATCCCCCAGGCGTTCGTCACTACCGTGGTGCAACTGGTCGTGTTGCGCGGGATCCTCGGGATTTTCGACGGTGGCCTGCTGCCGTCGGCGAATGCGTTGATCGCCTCGTCGCGACCGACCAGACCGGGCGGCGGCGAGCACACGTCGTTGGGCACGACGTACGGCCTGATCAATCTGGCCAACGGGATGGGCTTTGCGCTGGGTCCGCTGGCGGGTGGGCTGATCGCGGCGACGCTCGGTCTGCGCAACGTGTTCCTGGTGACCGCGACGATCCTGCTGGTGATTGCCGCGTATCTGCCATTTGGCGTCAAGGATCCGCGCTATGCTCCCGTACACGATGAGAGCAGCGGTTCTCCATGACTGCGGGGACGCTGAGCGATGAACGTGGTCTCTGTTCTCGAGGGGGTTCTCGGCCTGATGGTGCTCGCCTCGATCTTGCTGGACATTTTCCAGACAGTGGTCATGCCCCGCCGCGCCGCCATGCTCGGGCGCCGACTCCGACTCAGCCCCTACATGACCGCCAGGCTCTGGCGTCCCTGGTGCTGGGTGGG
>JAFAWJ010000598.1 GCA_019242065.1 Chloroflexota bacterium | reverse complement strand
TGGGGTTCACGGTCATGCCGACTCCGTATCGACATCCGCTTCTGCAAGCACGAATGCTGGCGACGCTCGACCAGCTCTCCGGCGGCCGTGTCATCTACGGCGGTGCAACCGGATATCTGGAGCAGGAGTTTCATGCGCTTGGTCTCCCGTTCGAGCGACGGGCGGCCGTCACCGACGAGTATCTGCAGGTCCTCAAGCTGGCATGGACGCAGGACATCCTTGAATTCCACGGGGAGTTTGTGGACTTCTCTGATATCACCTGCGATCCAAAGCCACTCCAGAAGCCGCACCCGCCGATCTGGCTCGGGGGCGATAGTGACGGCGCCTTTCGACGGATTGTGCGCTTTGCCGATGGCTGGCACGGCCTGCTGGGCGGCAGTCCTGGCGCGCGCCGCGAACCGCCCACCCTGGACAATTTCCGCAAGCGGATCACGCACTTGCGCGAGATCGCGGAATCAGGCAACCGCGATCCAGCGACGATTTCGCTGTCTGTCAAGGCGAACTGCTCGATTGGAGCCGATGACCCAGACGGCCGGCCACTGCGTGGCTCTGTCGGCAAGATCGTCGACGATATCAAGCAACTGGAAGCGTTCGGACTCGAGTTGGTTGTCCTGGCGATCAATCTGTCGCCTGAACCGGGCAGCCTGGACATCATTGATCAGATCGGGGACGAAGTCTTGCCGCAACTGGCATCCTGAATCTGGGGGGCTGACATGAACGGGCGGGGATCCGTACGCATAAACCGCAGACGCGCAGTCGGCTTGATTCTGCTTGGGTCACCCGCCGCAGTGCTGGCAGCCTGCAACAAGGTCGGTACCGCGCCATCCACCGCGCCTGGGCCGACAAGCCCCGTACAGGTCACGCCCACCCCGGCAGGCACGGTGGCGGTCAGCCAGGCCACCACGCCTGCCGCGTCGGCAGTATCTCCCGCTGCTGGCGGAACGCTGCGCATGGGACAGCCCTTCGAACTCTCCTCCCTCGACGGTCACCTCGGGTTTACGGGCGCGGCGGACACCCTCGGCCAGGTCTTCGATCGACTGACCGAGTATGACGACAACCTGGCACCACAGCCGCGCCTGGCGGAAAGCTGGGAATTCGACGCGACGCTGACCAGGCTCAAGTTGAATCTACGTAAGAACGTGGCGTTTCACACCGGTCGTGAGCTGACGAGTGACGACATCAAATGGAACTTGCTGCGCGTCCGGGATCCGAAGACCGGCTTGACACAGCTGGCGGCGCAAAGCAACTGGTGGACTTCCATCGACACGCCCGACAAATACACACTCGTACTTGAGTCTGATAGGTCGCGGCCGTTTGTCTTCGATATGTTTGAGTCATTCAACATCCTCGATCCGGTGACGATGGAGGGTCCGGACGCGAAGACTACGGCGGTCGGCACTGGGCCATTCTCTTTCACCGAGTGGGTCCAGGGTGACCATTTCAGCATCGCAAAAAACACCAACTACTGGCAGCCAAACAGACCTCTCCTGGACGGTATACGCGTGCTGCCGTTCAAAGCGCAGTCGGCGCTCATCGCCCAACTCGAGGCAGGTGCCATCGACGTTGCTATGACGCCGTCCATGATGGACTACGCGCGTCTTCAGAAAGACGCAACCTACGGGACGATCAGCAATCCGCACTCGGGCTCCGTCTGCGTCGTAAACGTCAACACCACTTTCGCCCCGCTCGACCAGAAAGAAGTACGACAGGCACTGAGCTATGCGATGAACCGACAGCGGTACATCGACGTCTATCGCGCCGGCGTGGGCAACGCGCAATCGTTGCCGTGGTCGGCCGCGTCGCCGGCCTTTCAAGCAGAGAAGAACGCTATGTTTGCCTTTGACCTCGACACAGCGCGTTCCCTGCTCAAATCGGCCGGTGTCTCGAATCTCACGCTGGACTTCGTGTACTTCCCAGGAAACCCGTCAGAGGGACTGGCGGAGATCTACCAGGCCGACCTGGCAACGCTCGGCATCGCGCTGAATATCATGCCAGTTGACCCTCTGGCCTGGCGCGACCTCAACCAGATCGGCGCCCTCAAATACAAAGGGCTGTCGGGTGGGGCGTCTGGCTACGCCAACTTCGAGCCGATCACGCTGCTGACAAGCAGCACGGCGTGGAACTACACCGGAAACTCATCCGGCTATCAGAGCGATATGTACTCGAATCTGGTTGTGACGGCTTCAACTGAGCCGGACCTCACCAAGCGCAAAAGCGCGTATTCCGTTTTGAACGATCTGATCCTCGACGAGTCGTTTGTCCTCACGGTGGCACCAACCCCGGAGGTGGCCGTGTACCTGGCCAAGTCCGCGCACGGTTTGCATTACAGCCAGCACGGTTCAATACCGTGGGCGAATGTCTGGCTTGGCGCGTAACTTGCGGCAGCCTCAGCGTGGTGGGCTCGGTATAGTCCAGCCGGTGCTGGCGGCATCACTTGCGCGAGGGACGCACATGCAATCGACGCAATCAGCGGCTGATTCGAACTGGGGACGGGTCACCCGACGTCGTATCCTCAGTCTTATCGGGCTTCGCGGCGGGGCGGTCCTGCTCAGTGCCTGTGCTGGTGTCAGCCAGCCGTCCACTCCTGGTGCGGACGCGACTGTCCCGGTCACCACCGCCGTGAACTCCGCCGTCACGACGTCGGCATCCGCTGCTGCGGCACCTCAACCTAACACCGGCGGTGTGCTGCGGGACGCATCGTCGACCGACCTGGTTCCGATCGACGGTCACTATCACCACCCCGGCAATGGACTGAGCTCGTGGATTGTCTACGAGCCACTGATCGTCTATGACGACAACTTGAATCCGCAGCCGTTGCTGGCCGAAAGCTGGTATCAGAGCACCGACGGGCGTCGCATCAGCATGACCTTGCGGAAGCGCGTGCAGTATCACACTGGCTGCGAAATCACCAGCGACGACCTGGTACACAACCTCAACCGCATCCTGAATCCGAAGATCTCCGCCGGCATCTTCTCCGGATTCATTCCGCTTGACACCACCTGGTCGGCCTCGGATAAATACACCGGCGTGATCTCGACCCAGCAGCCCTGGGTCAACGTCTTCGACTTCTTGTCGCTGTTCAACATGGTCAACGAGGAGAGCGTTGAGGGACCCAATACACAGTCGTCTGCCGTGGGCACCGAGCCCTTCACGCTGGTCGAATGGGTGCAGGGCGACCATGCGACGTACGGGAAAAACCCGAACTACTGGATGAGTGGCAGGCCGGACCTCGATACCATCCAGCTGACCATCGGGAAGGACCCCCAGGCGCAAGAGGTCGAGTTCGAGTCTGGTGCGGTCGACTTCACCTTGCTTCCCGCGATCAATTACGCAATCGACCGCCAGCGTATCGCACAGACGGTCTTATTTGGCCTGGAGCAGCCGAATGATCTGCCCTGGCCACCCGAGACGCCCGCTGACGAACCACCCAAGCAATTGCTGTACAACCACGATGTCGACAAGGTGAAGTCACTGTTCACCGAAGCCGGACTCATCGGGACATCCTTCGAAACGCTGATGAGCAACACCAATCCCGCCTACAGCGCTATTGCCCAGATCATCCAGGGTGACCTCGAAAGCATCGGCGTCACCATGACGCTCACCCAGATGAATCAGGGGTCGATGCTGGCCCGCATGAACGAACACCAGTTGCAGGGGTACCTCGCGGGCGACGTCTGGTCGAATTTCCAGCCAGTGACGGTGCTCACCGCGGACGCGAGCCTGAATTACCGCGTCAACAACGCGGACATTCACGATCCGCAGTACACCAGTCTCGTGACCGCTGCTTCAACCGAGGTCGATCCGACGCAACGGATGCAGCTCTACTCGCAAATTGCTGACTCCCTGCTGGATGCTTGCTTTGATCTACCTTTGGCGTCGAGCTCGACGCGGGCGCTGGCGAGCAAGCAACTGCACGGGGTCGGTCATCGTCGGAATGACTTTTTCATGTTCACAGACGCCTGGCTCGGCTAATCCAGGGTCTGAGGGAGGTGCACTGTGGAGTTGACGGGCAGTAGAGGATTGAGTCGGCGCCGCGCACTGGCGCTTCTGCTCACCACCATGGGTACTGGCGTGCTGGTGGCCTGCGCGGCGCCAGCGCCGAGTGCGTCGCCTACAGCCGCCGCGCCGAGCACGCCAGTACCGTCGACGTCGTCAGGATCGCCAGCCCAGGTCGTGACAGCCACTGGAGGTACAAGCGACCAGCCCAGGCCGGGCGGAAGCTTGCGGGTGGGCGCTGTTGGCGACATCGCGAACATTGATCCGCAATCCTGGGGTCCGCGCAACGGCTTCAGCATCTTCATGGCCTATGACACGCTCACGACCTACGATCTTGATCTCAAACCCCAGCCGCAACTCGCCGAAAGCTGGGAGCAATCCAGTGATGGCAAGCAGCTGACGCTGCATCTCCGCAAAGGTGTCCAGTTCCACTCCGGCCGAGAGCTCACCAGTGAGGACGTTGCGTTCAGCCTGGCGCGTCCGCTCGATCCCAAGCTCCAGGCGAGTGTGGCATCCTTCACCATCCTGCCCGGATTCGTCCCCACTGGCACAACCTTCGAGTCCACCGACCAGTACACCGTGCAGATCACGTCGCCGGTCGCCTGGCCGTCGATCTTCGACTACTTTCAGGTCGTCTACATCGTCGACAAGGACACGGCGCAGGGACAGATCACTCCCGATGGCAAGGTGATCGGTACCGGCCCGTTCAAGTTTGTCGAGTGGCTGCAGGGCCAGTACCTGCGCTTCGAGAAGAATCCGAACTACTGGATGCCGGGCAAGCCCTATCTGGACTCGGTGCAGATCAACGTCAAGTCTGATATTCAAGCAATGACCGCTGAGCTCGAGGGGGACGGGACGGACCTGATCGTGCTGCCGTCCTGGCGAGACTTCGAGCGTCTAAAGCCGGATCCCAAGTACCAGGCCATTGTCACGCCGATGCCTGGCTACTTCTACATGTTCCAACCCAACGTCACGTTCAAACCGTTGGACGACAAACGCGTACGTCAGGCGCTCAATTACGCCGTCGATCGCAAGCGCATTGTCGACGACGTGATCCTGGGTGAAGACACGCCCATGTCGACGCCGTGGCGCTCGAATTCACCCGCCTTCGAGGCAGGCAAACAAGACGCGTACGCGTTCGACCTGGACAAGGCCAAGGCCCTACTCGCGCAAGCAGGCGTGAGCAACCTCACGCTCGAGATGGTCGTCGCCGCAGGCGTCGACGAGTACACAACGATGGCGCAGATCTACCAGAACGATCTCGCCAAGATTGGCATCACCCTGACGATCACACCGCTGGCGTCGGCCCAACGGCTCGACAAAATGCAGCACCAGACCTATAACGGCATGTACGCAGCCAACGACACATGGGCGGCCATGGAGCCGGTGTCCTTTTTCACGTCGAGCTCTATCGCCGGCGTCAAGAAGAACAACGCCGGCTACTACAACGACCAGTACACCGCGCTGGTCAACGCGATTGCGACCGAACCCGACGTCGCCAAACGCAAAGCCCTGTATCCGGGGCTGAACGACTTTTTGCTCGACGAATCGTTCTACATGCCGATCACCGGGAATCCGGGCAAAGTGCTTGCAACCGCTCGACTAAAGAGCTTGAGCTATCGCCCGAATGACCTGTTCATGTTGACGGAGGCCTGGTTAGCAGCGTGAAACTCACCGCTGAAGATCGACTCGAGACTCAGGAATTACTGCACCGCTACATGTTCATTCTGGACGTCGGCGAGCACCATGGCAACGGCCTACAATATGCCGACCTGTACACCGAGGACGGCACGTTTGGTACACGTCCTCCGGGTCGCGAAGCGCTCGCGGCGGCGGCTGGCCGCGCGGCAGATGGGACGTACAGCGAGGTCCACCAGCGTGGAGCGCAGAATCAGATCCACATGAGCGTTGGCGAGATCATCGTGCCTACAGCGGATGGCGCGAAAGGCATCTCGTACCTGTTGATGATCGAGGGGCCGGCGAACCAGATCTACTGGGCCGGGTGGTACGAAGATGTCTACGCCAAAACGTCGAAAGCCTGGCGATTCAAGTCGCGGGCGCACGTGGCGGGGAGCCGTGCAGGCATTCCATCGTCTGCCGCGGCGATCCGTCGTGAGTGGCAGAAGCTGGCGATGCAGCACCTCACATGTGACGAGGCCGTCGCGATCAGCACGCAGCCGATGGCCCGCGATCCGCTCAACTGGGTCGATTCGCTCGAATGATGGATATCAGGACACGGTTCTCCAATCTGCAGGCCCTGTACCGAATGAGTGGATGTGCGTTGGGCTGAGATACTGTGCCCTGATTTGTCACGAGGTCCAGCACCCCGACGCGGCGTACCCTGGCAGTTGACGCCCGGTATTCGGGGGAGCGGCACGACAAAGGAAAGACACGGCTCTTATGGCAAGCACAACAGTGGACCAGGTCGCCGACTTCCGGCCTGTATATACACGACAGAGCGCGCCGGCGATTCTTCAGACACACGACGAAGCCGTCGCGCGCGCACGTGCGCTCCAGCCCAGTCTTCGCGAACGAGCACTGGAGACCGAACAGCTGCGGCGACTGCATTCCGACAACGCCGCCGACCTGCTCGAGAGCGGTTTGTATGGCTTGATGACGCCTAAACGCTTCGGCGGCTCCGAGCTGGGCAGCGAAACGATGATCGACACGACCATCGAGCTTGCCTCGGCGTGCCCGTCCACTGGCTGGGTTTACATGCTGTGGACCGCGCATATGTGGTTGCTGGCGCTGTTCCCCGAGGAAGCCCAGGCAGAGATCTGGAGCAATCCGAATACCCTGGCTTCGTCGGTCGTCAACACCGTCGGCGAGGTTGTAGTCGTGGAGGGTGGCTACCGCTGGACGGGTCGCGGCTTCTTCTCGAGCGGCGTCGACCACTGCAACTGGTTGACGGCCGCGGTACCCGTCAAACGCGAAGGAGTCGAGGGAGCACCACCCGAGCGACGCTGGCTACTCGTTCCCCGTGAGGATTTCGAGATCGTCGACGACTGGTATACGGTCGGCTTGAAGGGCACGGGTAGCAAGACCATCGTCATAAACGACGTCTTCGTGCCGGAGCACCGCACGCTGGCGCAGGTGGCAATCGATACGGGTCAGGCGCCTGGTATCCAGATCAACACCCATCCCATGTACAGCGCGATTACGGTGGCAAACTTCAGCGCCGCGATGTCCGCACCGGCGGTCGGCGCGGCGCGGGGATTCCTGCAGGCTTTCGAGGAGCGGCTGCGCTCGAAGATCGAGAATATCGACGATGGGCTCACCGTGAATATGGCGCGCTACGCTCAGGCCGTTGCACAGGTCGATTCGGTTTACGCCTCTCTGATGTCCAACGCACAGCGACTCCGCTGTCGACCTGTGCAGGAGGTGTCCGAGCTAGAGCGCGCACGGTGTCGGCGCGACCAGGCATTCACCGCGCAGACGTGTCGCAAGACGATCAACATGTTGTACGAGGAATGTGGCGGAAGCGGGCTCTACGAACGCTCCGACTTGCAGCGCTTGTGGCGAGACACCAACGCGGCATCCGCGCACCACGGCTTGACCTGGGACGGACATGCCGTGACCTGGACCAAGAACATACTGGGCCTGCCCACCGGGCCGGTGCACGTCTTCACGCGGTGAGACTCGCAGGTTGCACAGCTCAGCTGACCGTGTGGGACAGCACGTCTTTGCCTTGGGACTGACGGCACCAGCGACACTGGGCAGCGATCAGCTCGCGATCTGAGCGGCAGCGACAGTCAAAGTGGAGCCTCGATCCCTCGGTGAAGCTGAACCAGGGACATCGAGACCGAGCGGTTCAAGCCAGCGTGGGGTGGCTACGCGACACTGGTTGGCTGGCTTGGCCGTCCAAAGTCCGCGTCGAAACCGCGCCCGGCGTGCGAATTGTAGCGTTCGACGGTGGCGCACAGGTTGGCAACTGGCATGCCGACCACCGAGGCCAGCGTCTCGATCGTCGGCGCTGTGAACAACCAGTCTGGATCCAAATCCTCCGGTCGAAGGGGTCCAATCTTGCGATCGTGTCGGCGCCCAGCATCAAAGATCAGGTAGCTCGGCAACCGCGGGAACGCATAGCTGCTTGGATCGAACTCGCGCATCGAGCGACCCAGCTCGCCCTTGTTCAAGGTCTCGTCGACGAACCGGCGTCCGCGGCTATCGACGACAATGCCACCGCCCATATTGCCGAGCGCCGCTCCAACGGCCATGCCCATGCGCAAGCCGTCGCCGACGTGGGTGGGCGCACTTGCCGGCGCGGTGAGTGGGGCGGCAAGGAAGGTCTTGACCAGCATCGGATCGCGCTCGAAGCCGCAGTCGCAACGATCACGTTGCCGGTGAACTCTTGGCCAGCGGCCCGCACGCCGACGACCGCGTCGCCGCGGGTCTCGAGCCGGCTGACGCGCACACCGGTACAGATGGTTACA
>JAFAWJ010000459.1 GCA_019242065.1 Chloroflexota bacterium | reverse complement strand
GACGCGTTCCACGCCGTCGGTTGCCAGGATCGCCACGCGCCGTCCGTTCAGTTTCCCTGGCGTGTCACGCCGCCATCGCCGGCTTGAGGACGACCTTGGTCCAGCCCTCGTCCCGAGCGTCGAAGTGCTGGTATGCCTCAGGAGCCTTCTCTAACGGTAGCTCGTGGCTGACGATGAAGGAGGGCTTTGCCTTACCGGCGGCAATCAAGTCGCGTAGCTGCCGGTTGTACTTCTTGACCGGTGCCTGGCCGCTACCGATGTGCTGGCCCTTGAACCAGTACATGCCGTAGTCGAAGGCCACCTGGCCGTGCTTGGCAAGATCGTCGGAAGCGCCGGGATCCTGCGGTATGAACACGCCGATCGAGCCGATCGAGCCGGTGAAGCGCACGGACTTCACCAGCTTGTTAAGGGTGTCGTTCGGGTGCTCATGTCCCTCCAGGTCGTGGGCCTGGTAGCCGACGCACTCGCAACCGTTGTCCGCGCCCAGACCCATGGTCTCCGCGAGCACCGCCTCCACGGGGTCGACCTTCGAGTCGTCAATCGCGATCGCGCCGATCGACTCGGCCAGCTTCAGCCGGTCGGGGTGCCGGTCGACGACCATCACCTTGCTCGCCCCGCGGATGCTCGCCGAGAGTGCCGCCATCAGCCCGACCGGCCCCGAGCCGTAGATCACCGTCTGGTCACCAGGCTTCACGCCGGCCAGCTCGGTGGCGTGATAGCCCGTCGGCCAGATGTCGGCCAGCATCACGTAGTCGGCGGCCTTCTCGTCGGCGTCCTCCCCCAGGCGCAGACAGTTGAAGTCGCCCCACGGCACTCGCAGCAGCTCCGCCTGCCCACCGGGCCAAGGGCCCATGTCGGCGAAGCCGTACGCGGCCCCGGCCCACTCCTTCACCGGCTGCGCGGTCAGGCAGTAGTTCGTGAGCCCGCGCTCGCAGTTCTTGCAATGCCCACAGGCGACGTTGAACGGGAGGACGACGCGATCACCAACCTGCACCTTATCGACGCCGTCGCCGACCTCGATGACCTCGCCCATGTTCTCGTGCCCGAACCATCGCCCCGGCTCGAAATCGGTCCGGCCCTCGTACATGTGCAAGTCGGAGCCGCAGATGTTGGTCGTGGTGACGCGCACCAGCACGTCGGTCGGCCGCTCGATGCGGGCATCCGGTACGTCTTTGACACTGACCCGGCGCGGGCCTTCGTAGACAACGGCTTTCACGCCGCAGGTGCTGCAGACGGTGTGCCCTACCAAGCCTGACATTGCCGCTCACCGACAAACATGTGTCCTTGTGCATACCTCCGCACCAGCTCGCCTGGGCTTTGCCGACTGCACCCCTCCACGTCAGCCGTACACAGGAAGACTGACGAGCATTGGGGACCTTCTGAACAATCGCCTCAGGCCGGCCCTCAGCAGCTGGCAGCAGCGGGATAACGCACTCGCGGCGGCCCGCCCTGGGTTAGGTCCCACACGTTCGCGGGGTCGCCAGAGGACCCGGCGTCTCCGCCACGCGCGGCGAGATCCACAGCGCGCTCGCTTTTGGCACGGCCGAAGCCCTTTCTGGGAGCCGACACCGGACGCGGGGAAACCCCCTGTATTGAGAACAAATTACCCCAAAGCATTCAAGTCAACAGTCGCGCTGGCCGGCCTGGCCAGCGCCTCAGCGCTCGGGCTGGGAGTTGGCTCAGCGGTCGGCGTCGCTTCCCGAGAGGCGAGCCGGTCCGTTCCTCGGCCCCAACGCGGACCGGATAGACCATGGCCAGCGGACCTTTGAAGACATCGCGCCGAAGATGTGGAAGATAAGCTTGCCGCTCGGCGTGGTCGTGTCGATCTGTTCCTGCAGGCTGCGAAAGCCAACACCGCGCTGCTGCAGGTCCGTGATCGTGTCGATCAGGTGGCGTAGCGAGCGACCGAGGCGCCTTCGACCTCGGCCAGCCAACGGTCAGTCATCATCTCGCCAAGCTCAAGCCAGCGGGACTTGTGACCAGCTTCAAGCGAGGAGTCTGGAGTTTCTATTCGCTCCGGAGCGACCTCTCCGGTACGACTTCTCTGGGGCTTCATTTTGTCTTCGGCATTTCTTCGATTCCATCCAGCGATCAGACCAACTATCGCGCAAAATGTCGGCGATGCGATTATCGCGAGACCGACGGTTGCCTGAGGTGCGCTTAGCATCAGCTAAGCGCCCGTTGAATGGCGCGGTCAGTCGACATCCCCAGGCCATGGTTCCACGCGGCGAGGAACCGCTTGTGGCCAAGGCGGCATTCGAGTTTGGCGATACGCTCGGCTCGCGCGGGGCGCGAGACGGCCGTCGCTGGTACGCCGATCGACTGACGCAGCGCCTCCGCGGCAGCGTACAACGTAGCTGCCTGCACGCCGTCACCTCCCTCCACCTCGAGCGACGCCACCGATTCCAGACATCGCGCCACGCTGCTCATGTCCCTCAGATCGACTGAAAGCACCAGCGCCTGACGAAACCACGCATGGGCGGCCGTCGCATCGTGTTCGTCAACAGCCAGATTTCCGAGAGCATGCAGCGCGCGATTTTCGGCTGTTCGACTGCCGAGGGTTCGAAACAGTTCCAGGCTCTGGCCGAGCAGCATCCGAGCTTCGTCGAATCGGGCCAGGTGCCGCGCGGTCATGGCCAGATTGACCAGCGCGGCCGCAACGGTATTCTGATCGCCCGCGGCCCGACTGATCGCGAGGGACTCCTGGAAGTCCGCATGCGCCTCCTCGAATCTGCCCTGAGAAGCAGCCAGAATCGCGAGTTGGTTCAATGACATGCCAATGCCGCTCATATCGCCGAGCTTGCGTCGCACGGCAAGAGCTTCTCTGCACCACGTGGTCGAGCACGCGTAGTCACCGCTGTCGAAGGCGAGGTGCGCCGCCGCGTACAGCGCCGCTCCGCGTACCGCCGCTTGAACTGCAATCGGGGCCGCGAGCAAGTCTTCCAGCCAGCGGCGCCCTTCCACAGCGTACCCGCGGACGCCCCAGAAGTGCTCCATCGCAGCCGCCAGGCGCAGCCCGACTTCGATAAGTTCGAGGCGTTGTCGGGCCCAATCCAGCGCAGCCCGGACGTTGTCGTGCTCATGTTCGATCCGCTCGAACCAGAACTGCTCATCCGGGGTCCGCCACGTCGCTTGCGCCTGGTCGCAGAGTTCCGTGAAATACTTCAAGTGGCGGTCTCGCGTCTGTTCGAGACCATTATGTTGCTCGAGCAGCAAGGCAGCATATTCGCGGACGGTCTCCAGCTGATGAAAACGGATCGTTCCGTCCGGTTGCAGGTCCGCCGTTATCAACGATTGTTCCACCAGTGACTGGACCAGATCTGCCACGGGCGTAGCGCTCTGCGGCGAAGCGCCCACGGCTTCGATCGCCTCCAGGACCGCTCCGCCGCGGAACACGGACAGCCGGTCGAACAGTCGCTGCTCGTCCTCCGACAACAACTCGTAGCTCCAGTCGAGGGCGGTGCGCAGTGTCCGATGGCGCGGATCGGCGTGCGGGGGACCCATGACCAGTACACCAAAGCGGTTCTCCAGCCGGGCGTCCAGCTGGTCAAAACTCAGCACCCTCGTGCGCGCCGCGGCCAGCTCGATAGCCAGCGGGATGCCCTCCAACCGCCGACAGATGCGACTGACCGCCGGGGCGGTCTGGCTGGAAAGCGCGAACGTCGGCCAGACGGCACGCGCCCGCGCCACGAACAACTGCACCGCGTCGTAGCGGCCGAGCCGGTCGAGGGAGGCGTTACCTGCTGCGTCAGACCGCATGGGCGGAATCGACCAACGTACCTCGCCGTCGACACCCAGCGGCCCGCGGCTGGTGGCCAGAATGCGAGCTCTGGGACACCCGTCGAGCACCGCCTCCACGATGGGGGTGCAACCGCTCGAGACGTGCTCGCAGTTATCCAGTACAAGCAGCATCGCTGTCCTGCCGATCGCCGCGATTATTGTTTCGACAAGCGTCACGCTTGGGTCGTCACGCAGACCCAACCGGGTTGCCAACACGCGCGGGACCAGGTCCGACACCGATAGTCCGGCCAGCTCCACGACGGTGACATGGTCTACCAGCTTGGGAATGGTCTGAGCTGCCACCGCGAGCGCCAGGCGGGTCTTGCCGATGCCACCCGTTCCAGTCACTGTCACGAGTCGGTTGCTGGCAAGCAGTGCCCGAACGTGCGCAAGCTCGCGTTCACGTCCGATGAAGCTCGTCGGCGACGAGGTTACGCTCTCGGTGCGTAACGACCTGCGCGCGGGGCCACGTGGCCCTTGCCCAGCGACTTCGAGTGCGAGCTGGTCCTCGGGGGATAGCTGCATTGCGGCTGCGAGCCGGCGGACCGTCGCGGGGTACGGATTGCGGCGCGTGCCGCGTTCCAGGTCTGACACGCCGCGCTGACTGAGACCAGCGCGTTCGGCCAGCTCCTCCTGAGTGAGGCCGGCTACCAGACGAAAGTCGCGGAGCAGGTCGGCGAATCGCGTATTCGACTCATTCCCAGCCGTCACTGACACACTCCGTCAGCCCAGTCCAAGCGTACCACACAGAGCCGAATAGTGCGTGGGTACTGCGTGTGGAGAGACGGCTGGTCACGCCTCATGCTGGCGCGACACCAGGCGGAATCCAGGATTATGCCCATAAGTTCACGTTTTGCAACAGCTATCTCTCACATATTGTCTGCGCGCTCCGCGCGCGTCGCCTTGACGTTCGGGCTTATCAGTAGCACGGTGGCGTGGCCTCCCTCCACCTCGGCCACTACACCCCAGGACGTTCCGGTCGTGACTATCGCCGACGGCACACAAGTGACCGCCGACGATATTGCCCAATTCGACAACCGGTGGATGAGCGATGCCGACAAGTCTGCTCGGCTTAGCACGTACGCCTGGGCGATGGTCAATCGTCAGGCATGGATGCAGTGGGGCATTGCCGACGAGAGTCGGGCGATGGTCCGCATGTGGGAACTGACGCACGATCCGAAGTACGTCGACCAGCTACAAGCGATCGACAACATCCTGCTGAAAGGTCGTGACGACAACAACACGGGTGACGACTATCCAGGTCAGGCCGACCTCGACACGTGGGCGCACAACGCCAATCCCATGTGCGTCAAGTGCAAGCCCCCCTTCACCGACCGCGAGCGAGGCGCAGTCGAGCCGGCGTGGGGCAGTGGCATGTATCCAGACTTTGCGAGTGACGGCGGCCTGAATCCGGCTGATCCCATGATGTCGGGCCTGTATGGCTATGCGCTCGCGGCGTTCGCGCGCATCGTCGCAGAGGACCCCTCTCTTCGAGCCGACAAGTCGAAGCACTACGCCGACGACGCCGTGAAGTTCGTGAACGCGGACATTCAAACCGCGCTGGCGTTCATGCCGCAAATGAACTTTTCTTCGAGTGGTGACTTCGTCGAGGGCACGCTCGACTATCCGGCCGTCTTTCCCAATGCCGAGCAGTGCACGCGAGCGCACGACTATGCGGCAGACCACGCGCGGTGGTTCAGTTGGGATGGCTCCAGAGACGCCGACAAAAACCTCGCCCATCTGCTGGGGTTGATCGACTCCAGCAAGGCAGACAACTGCGACCATGCCGGTGTCTACGCCGGCAAGCCGCTGCCACACAACCAGACGATGGGCTACATGATGATGCTGGTGGAGTTGTGGCGAGCGATCGACAGCGGCTTCTACCGAGACTCCAACGGGCGCTCGACGGAGGCGGACGCCACCGCCCTGCTCATCCCGCGACTCGTCGCCCGCGAGCAGCGCTATTTCGCAAACCGGTTGCAGATCAAAAACGACGCCGCCCAAGGCGAGCGCTACTCCTGGCACTATGAAGACGACGTCCCGGACCCGCACGCTGAAGATGGACACGCCAACCTGGACATGGTGTACCTGGACCTCTTGCGCCAGAATCTCGACCGGTTGAACACGGTCGCTCAGCCAGCAGGCGAACCGATCCAGATGGACGATGCCATGCTGCGACGCTTTGCGAACACGTTTCTTCAGGAGTACGCCCGCCCCAGTGAGATCGACAGCGGTGGCAACATCCGGTTCGACGTCGGAGGCCGCTCGGATACGGATGTTGGCAAGCCCGCCGATGCATCGGATTCGTTGTGCGACGGATGGGTGACGCTCGCGGTCGTCGACGCGACGGTCTACCGAATGTGCCGCGACGTCATGCTCCGCGTCGGTGCGCCGGACGCTGACGGTGTCCGCCAGCCCTATCTCAGCATTGCCAGTCACGCGGCGCTGCTCGCCAACAAGCCGTTCTCCGCGCCGGTTCGCAACGTGGACCTTACACAGGGCACGGGTGTCACAGCGGGAGGGGACCCGATTGGCTGGGTGTTTGCGGCGCAGGACGCCCAGGACGTCGTCTTCCGCGGCAGCGACGGCTACGCGTATGAATTGTGGCGGACCGCGACGGACAAGGGCATCACCAACCTGAGTACCAACGCTGGCGCTCCACGGATGCTCGGCGCCGCCGCGGCCTACGAGTTTCCGGTGCTGGGTACGCACAACGTGGTGTACCTGGGCACGGACGGGCACCTGCATGGCCTGCACTGGACGACGGGTGGAGTTGGCGACGACGACCTGAGCGCGTTGTCCCGCGCACCCGCAGCAGCCAGCGACCCTGCTGCGTACGTGAGCCTGTCCTTCGGCGTCCAGAATGTTATCTACGCAGCAAGCGACGGCCATCTCCACGAGCTGTACTGGTCGACCGGGGCAGTCGCTGGAGACGACCTGACAGATCTCTCTGGTGCGACTCCGCCGGCCGGCAATCCGGTCGCCTACTTCAACGCGGGGGTCGGCGGCCAGAGCGCGATCTACCGCGGTACTGATGGCCACCTGCACGAGCTGTACTGGTCGACTGGCGCTGTTGGGCACTCGGACCTCAGCGTTGCCTCGGGCGCGCCGGCGCCGGCTGGCGACCCGTCGGCCTACCTGACTCCAACGGGCGAACAGCATGTGGTGTACCGCGGGGTCGATGGACACGTGCACGATCTCTCCTGGACCACCGGCGGCGTAGGCGATGACGATCTGTCCTACGCTGCGGGCGGCGCACCCTTACCAACAGGCGACCCGACGGCGTACTTCAACGCCCTCGACAGCTCGCACCACGTCGTCTATCTGTCCTCGAACGGCCACCTGCACCAACTGGTGTGGACGACCAGCGCGGTGACGCATACCGACCTGACCACTGTCACCGGGGCGCCGGATTCGGCCGGCAAGCCTTCCGCATACGTCTTCGGACCCGACGCCAGTCAGCACGTGCTCTATCGCGCTACCGACGGCAACCTGCACGACCTCATCCGAACCGCCCCCATACAGCTGCGGTTCATTCAGGGCGCCTGCGCCTGCTCCACCCACTGATCACCAACCGCATCTCAGATTGCAGGGAGAACGACCATGCCAACCTCCGCCGCCATTCGCATCGATCGGCCAGTTGCAGGCGATCTGCTAGTCATTGACACCACGACCCACGTGGCCGGAATCGTTACCGGCACACCCGAGTCCGATCTAGATAGCGTGACGATCCAGTTCGCTAACCAGACGGCAGTAACCGCCATCTTCGCGCCTGTTGTGACGCATCCTCCCCAGAAGTTGCCCACGTGGACATTCCAGGCCGACGTTCCGGTGCCCGGCCCAGCCGGTCCGACCACCGCGACCGTGTCGGCGAGGTTTGACTCCAGCCAGACGATCACCGCCAGTCAGCCCGTCACCACGCGGGTAGCCACCTCCAGTCCTGCGTTGCAAAAGGTGTTCATCACCTTCAATACGCACAGTGACAACAAGAACGCCAACACCCTGCTCCACGTCTTCGTCAAAAACCGCTCCAGCTCGACGGCGACGCCCGAACGGGCTTCCGAGTACGTTGCTAACCTGCTGGAGTTCAAGCGTCACGAGAAGCTTGGCGACTCCGAGCGCAACCCCTACCTGGCATTCGGTCAGGCCCTGGGATTGGGAGTCACTTTTGAGGCAAACTCGACGCACCAGTTTGACATCCCCCTGAGAACCACGCCTATCCCCATACATGAGGTCGTACTACCCGTCGTCAACGTACATATCCTTCCGGACGGGAGCGATCGCTGGATCTTCGACTACACGGTGACCTTTCAGTTCGACGACGGCAGGTCCTTCTCGGCTTCCTCCGTCAGAGACGGGATCACCGGCATCGTCCTGGATCAGGACAATCGCAACCACTCCGGTCTGTGCACCGAGAATCCCTTCAATCCCGTCGCGCCACCTCCGCGGCCGGTCACGGACGCGGTGCTGACTCAGGTAACGCTCGCCTTCCACACGCACAACGACAACAAAAACAATGACACGCAGCTGAACGTCCACATTGTCAACCGACTGAGCGCGTCATCCTACCAGGACATCGCGATCGGACTGGACCTCCTTTCGGGCCAGGACTTCCCCGACCCCTCGACAAAGACGGTCGTCTTCTCGGCGAGCGCACTGCCGCTGGCCTCGAATGCCATTCGACTGCAGGACATGGTCCTGCCCCTGGTCTTCGTCAACGTCGTGCCGACCGGAAGTGACCGCTGGATTTTCGACTACAAGGTGACGTTCACCTTCAGTGACGGGAGCACGAGCTACACGTTCTCGTCGCGCACCGATGGCGTTATCCTCGACGCAGAGAACCACAAACATGTCGGCGTGTATGAGGGCGACCCTTTTCCTACCCTCCCGCCGCCGCGAAGCCCGGGGCTCAACTTCAGCGACCAGCGACTGAAAACCAGAACGATCTCACTGGCATATCTCGAGACGAGGCTCGGCGAGTTCATCAACCTGCGCACCGATCCCCCCATTCGCCAGGTCCGCCTGGACAACACGGGCATCTTCGGCAGTCTCCAGCCAGAGAGTTACTTCGACCTGCAGTCGATCGAGGCCGATCCGCCTGCGCCGGGCCCGCTGCCGCCCACTTTCGTCGAAGGCGTGAGGTTCACCAGTTCCCCGAGGTCGCTGGATCGGCTCGACCACGGCGTGTATTTCGATAGCCTCGAGATGCTGAGCGTGAGTGCGCATGTCGATCTCGGTCTGGCAACTCCGCTGATTGTCGAGGTCACGTTCAAATGCAGTGACGAGCAGCCTACCGACTTCCATGGGTCCGTCGGCACTGTCACGCACTTCTCCGTCCGCTTCGGCCTGACGTTCGGGCTCGACGAGTCGCGCGGCCTGGTCGACCTGATGAGTTGGGTCTCGGATATCCAGGGGCTGACCATCACCTCGGAAGCTGGGAACCTGTATCACGTCTCTGGACACTTCCTGGGACAGCCGGTTTCAGCGGATATTCCGTCACCCGCAACTTATGTCAGCGGCTTGATCGACAAGGTCATCAACGTCAAGGTGACGACGCCCAGCAGCACGCAACCGGGCGGAATCGTGCAGGAGATCGCCCGCCAAAAGATCTACGACATGCTCACTGCTCCCGATCCCTTCGATGGCACGACTGCTCGCGACCGACTTAATGAAACCGTGACCGGTTGGCTGGTGGGCGGGTCGGTCGATGGCGAGAGCGGCTGTGCGATCGAGTCGGTAGCCATCCAGGGCGGGACGCTGCAGATCTCGTATCGGGGACCGCGGGATACATTTGTCCCATCCGTCCCAGCCGGCTGGCCATCAGGCACCGATTTCTCGCCCGGCAATCTGGCCAACATCGACCACATCGTGGTCCTCACCATGGAGAATCGTTCGTTCGACTCCATGCTTGGCTATCTTAGTCTGACCACAGACAAGGGTGGCATGGGCCGCAACGACGTCGATGGGCTCAAGGGCGGGGAATTCAACCTGCTCGACGGACAAATATGCCCATCAGTGCCATTTGTGGCGCGGGACACGATTTTCGCGCCCGATCCCCCGCACGACTACGAGCTCGTGCAAAGGGCGATCGACGGTGGCAAGATGGACGGATTCGCGCAGAGTTTTGCGGTGGAGCACGGCCCGGCGCTGGCCGCTCGCATCATGGGCTACCACCCTGCCGAAAACGTGCCTGTCTTCGATGCGCTGGCGCGCGACTTCGCCATCGGGCACCGCTGGTTCGCCAGCCATCCTGGCCCAACCTTCTGCAACCGCTTCCATGAGCTGACCGGCCGGTTGAACCTCGACGTGCATGGCCGCTGGGAATACGACAACTCGAGTCCGATGCGCGCCGTCTTCACGCCAACGATTTTCGACTACCTCACCGCTCAGAACGTCACCTGGAAGTACTTCGAGCATCATTACTGTTTCCTGCGCTTTTTTCAGAACGGTACGTTCGACCCGACGAATATTGTTGCTTTCGAGGATCCGGGACTGGGCTTCGCGGCTGTTGCTCGTGCCGGTGCTCTGCCAAGCGTCACCTTCATCGACCCGCATTACATCGAGCTTCCACCTGGCAGCAACTGCGACGGACCTCCGGCGGACGTTGCGCCTGGGCAGGACCTGGTACAGCGAGTGGTCGAAGCGCTGGCTTCCAGCCCGACTTGGGCGAAGACGCTGTTGATCATCACGTACGACGAGCATGGTGGCTTTTACGACCACGTTCCGCCACCCCCGGCGGTGAAGGTCACGCCCGAGTCGATCGACACCTACGGCGTGCGTGTACCGACGTTTGTCGTCTCGCCGTGGGTAACAGCCGGCAGCGTGTTTGGTCACGACGCGGTTGGCGCCTCGCCCAGCCTGCATTTCGATCATACCTCCATTCTCAAGACGATCGCCCGGCGTTTCCTGCACCAGAACCCGCCGTTTATGGGCGCCCGCTACGCGGCCGCCAACGACCTCTCGTCGGTGCTCAATAGCACGCCGCGCGTCGAGCAGTTCCGCCCGTTCATTCCGTACAACTTCGTCTCTGTCGCGGCCCAGTTGCGATTGGACGTGCAGACAGCAGGCACGACTCCGGGCACCGTCCTGCAGCACTTCACACCCAATACCTCCAACGCTCAGCAATTCGCCTTCGAAGACGCCGGCCAGGGCTTTGTCTACATTCGCACGCGCACCGGCAATCTCTACCTGACGGCCGATCCGAATCTGAGCGTCAGACAAGACGTCAAGTACCCGAAGGGTGCTGGCGCCCCGCCGCCGAACGACCCGCAAACCCAGCGCTGGCGTCTGACTTCGGTCGGAACCAACGCACAGGACCGCGACATGTACGTCATCTCCAATGCGGCGTTCGCAGGACGCGTCCTGCAACAGGCCAGTCCCACTACATCCTCTGGAACCCCCGTTGTCCTCACCGCTCCTATTGGCGGCGGAAATCCATCCGCCAACGCCTGGAGGGTGACTAGTGGATGACCACGTTGATGCTGACGTGATGTGAGCCGTCGTCGGAGGGTCCCGATAGTGCGGAAATGGAAGGGGGTCGTCGAGCTCACTGACGAGCAGCATCGCGAACTGCGGTCGCTGGTGCGCAAAGGCAAAGCCTCTGGGCGTTCTAGAACGACGTCCAGCAGGCAGCCTGGGCTCTTGGCTCCTTCGCCGGCTCGTCGAACCCCGCCGGCAACTATGCCGTGTCGGCGTGGACGGCGGTCGATCCCAGCGCGGGCCATTCGAGTTCCAGACGGTGAATAACATCCCGTTGCTGGCGAACAAACGGTTCATCACCTTCAGCGTCGACGTCGCCGCGGCCAACTGCTTTGCGAATCATCCGCTACTGCAGTTCTCGCTGCTGGACAGCCTCGGTACTGCAACGCCGGTCGGCTCGCAGATCGACGGCTGCACGAGCCCCACCGCGGTCACCCCGCCGGCGTGCGGCGTGAACGGACCTCTCAATGTTCAGGTCTGTACCTACACGTCCAATGGAGCGCTCCTGTTCAGCGGCAGCTGGGTGGGTGTGCGGCTAGTCAACAACCAGCCCAGCGGCAACGGCAACGACCACCCGCCGCCGACCAGGCGGCCCGTGGCCACGGTGACTGTGGCCGCGCTCGATCCCGCCGACGACGCGGACGTGGACCTCGT
>JAFAWJ010000780.1 GCA_019242065.1 Chloroflexota bacterium | reverse complement strand
CGGGGCGCATATCGCGATTGTGCCTCAACTCTCAGCCCGAGACGCGGCAACATCCTCCACAACCCGCGGGTCGCGGCCGCGTATCCTCTCTCTATCCATATGGCCCGCCTACCTGCGCCTGATCGCAACGATTTGCCGCCCGAAGACCAGGCTGTCTGGGACCGGATTGCCGCCGTGCGCGGCGGGGTCCGCGGTCCCTTCGGCGTGCTGATGCAGGTGCCACAATTGGCCGATCGCGTTCGCGCCCTGGAGGACTACTTCCGCTTCGACGGTGAGCTGCCAGCAGCTGATCGCGAGCTGGTCATCCTGGTCACCGCGCGGGAAATGGAGGCGCGCTACGCCTGGGCGCGCCACGAGCACCGCGCCCACGAGGAAGGCACCCCGCAGGAGGCAGTCACCGCCGTGCGGACCAACGGGCCGCTCGACGGACTGACCGCGCGCGATCGATTGCTGGTCGAGACCACGCGGGCGCTGCTGCGCACGCGGCGGCTCACCGACCAGCAGTACGCCGCGGCGGAGGCCGAACTCGGCAGACAACAGCTGGTCGAACTGGTGGCCCTGGCCGGCCACTACAGCCTGATCGGACTGACGCTTGCCGCGTTCGAGGTCCCGCAGCCAGACGACCTGCCCACGAGCTATACGTTTTAACGACGATCGCGCACACGTATTCAGGACAGAACCTGGCCTGAACCGCCTCTACGCTGAGTCGCATGGGACCTGACACCCTGAGTCCACAGTGGGCCGGCGGAGTACGCGATGGCTATCCGGCCGGCGTGCCCTGCTGGATCGACGCCACCCAGCCCGACGCGCGCGCCGCTGCCGACTTCTATTGTGAGCTGCTCGGCTGGGAGCTCGAAAACATGTTGCCGACGTCCGCGCCTGGCCAGTACTTCGTCGCCCGCTTACACGGTCGGGACGTCGCCGCCATCAGCTCGATCGGCCCTGGCGATTCGGAGCGCGCGACGTGGAACACCTATATCTGGGTGGACGACGCCGACGCGGCCGGCCGGCGCATTACGCAAGCCGGCGGCCGCGTGCTGGCGGAGCCGTTCGACGTGCTCGGCGCCGGGCGCATGGCCGTCTATGAAGATCCGTCCGGTGCAGCATCTCGGATCTGGCAGGCGCGCGAGCACCGCGGCGCGCAACTGGTGAATGCGCCAGGATCCTGGAACTGGAGCAACCTGAACGCTCCAGATGCCGAACGCGCGATGCGTTTTTACTCGGCGGTCTTCGGCTGGGAATTCAGCCAGGTGGACATGGGTGCCGGTGCGGCCTGGATGGTGCGCGTGCCAGGCTATGCGGACTTTCTCGAAGTGCGGAATCCAGGTATTCGCGAACGCCACGCCGCGGCCGGTGCGCCGCCTGGCTTTACCGACGCCGTCGGCTGGCTGGAGCCAGCTGCAACCGACGCGCACGCGCGGTGGAGTGTGACGCTTGCCGTAGCCGATGCGGATTCGGCTGCCGCGCGCACCGCTGCATTGGGTGGCACTGTGGTCAGCGGACCGATCGATGCTCCGTACTCGCGCGTGGTCCAGATCACCGACCCGCAGGGAGCCGCGTTGACGCTCAGTCAGTTCAAGATGCCTGAGTAGCCCGTTGCCCTCCAGGTTCTCGGCTTACACGGCCGACCAACCGTTGTCGACCGGCAGAATCACGCCGTTGATGTTGCTCGCCGCATCTGAAGCCAGGAACACGATCGCCGCGGCCTGCTCGTCGGCGGCGGCGACGCGGCCAACATTCGACATGTAGGCGCCGATCGCTCGAGGTCCGTGTGCGGCCGGGTCCGCGCTGACACTGATATTGGTGGCAGTCCCGCCGGGCGCGATGGCGTTGGCACGGATGCCCGCGTCGCGATACATGATGGCGATCGATCGGGTAAGGCCGACGACACCATGCTTCGAAACGGTGTACGCGGTGCCCGCCGCACTCCCTCGCAGACCAGCCTCCGACGCAGTGTTGACAATCACGCCCCGCCCTTTGGCCAGCATGTGCGGCAGCGCCGCGCGCGTCAGAAGAAAGGGTGCGGTCAGATTGACGCGCAGCACGGCGTCCCACTCCGCGTCTGAGACGTCGGCACAGGCCGACATGTGGTCCATGATGCCGGCGTTGTTGACCAGCACATCCACCCCGCCCAGCAGGTCCACCGCGGTGTTGACCACCTGGTCCACAACCGCCTGATCGCTCAGGTCGCCAGTGACCGCGACTGCCGTTCCGCCGGCGGCCGAGATTTCGTCGACCACGGCGCTGGCCGTCTCGGGATTCAGGTCGGCCACGAGCACCCGGTCGCCCTGGCGAGCGAATCGGAGGGCGGTGGCCCTGCCGATGCCCGAACCGCCGCCCGTGATGATGACGCTGCGCTTCGCGACGCCGTTCGTGTCCATGCGCGTTCCTCCGCCGTGTGATCTGGCCAGACCATACGCGCGCGGCCGTCGCGCGGACCATGTCAACCTACCGTACCTCCCGGCCAGCGGACGGGCGTACCCGTGACCACGTGTCCGTGTCTCCAACGACCAAGCGCTTTACACTGGATCGCGTGGACGTGGCAGAGCTGATCGCTGGCGTGCGGCGCGAGGGCGACCGTCTCCTCGAGGTGGCCGCGGCCGGCGACCTGAACACGCCGGTGCCAACCTGCCCCGGCTGGGAGCTGCGCGACCTGGTGCGCCATATCGGCGGCATTCATCGCTGGGCGCGGCAGATCATCACGACTCCCTACACCCGCCCGCTGGTGGGCGACCTCGAAGTGATCGCCGGCGGCTGGCCGGCCGACGCGGATCTCGTCGGTTGGGCCAAGTCAGGCCACGATCGAATCGTGGAGACGCTCGAACAGGCATCACCCGATGTTGCCGTGTGGAGCTTCTGGCCATCGCCCTCGCCACTGGCCTTCTGGGCGCGCCGCATGGCCCACGAGACGGCGATGCACCGCGCCGATGCCGAGGCCACGCTCATCGGGCAGATCGAGCCGTACCCGGTCGACTTCGCCCTCGACGGACTCGAGGAGATGCTGTACGGCTTCGCGAGTCGACGCCACAGCCGCCTGCAGTCAGATCCGCCGAAGACGTTCCACCTGCACACCACCGACGGTGCCGGCGAGTGGGTTGCCACGATCGGACCCGAGGGCACCCGGGTGACCAGTGGTCACGCGAAAGCCGACTGCGCGGTCGCAGGGCCCGCGTCGGACCTGTTCCTGCTGGTGTGGAACCGCCGCGACACGAGCGGTCTGCAGGTCTTTGGCGACACGAGTGTGCTGGACCTCTGGCGCACACGCATGCTGGTGCGCTGGGAGTAGATAGTCAGTCAGTCGTAGAACTCATAACGCCCGATGCTGTTGGTGTACATACTCGAATGGAGCTTCGTGCGCACCTGGTTGACATCCGGAAACTCGCGCCCGGTCTTGCTCCAATCCGCCAGCAACTTCTGGAGTTCGATGTAGGCCGCCGTCGGATCGTCGACATCCGTATACAAGAGCTCGACCACGTGGTTCTGGCGCTCAGGGTCACTGCCCGTCAGCGTGACGGCGCCGTTGAACAGCCCGGTACCCAGGATCATGGGCACGCGTTCGGTCTGGCGCCAGCGCACGTAGTCGTCGCGGTGCGGACCAGCCGGCACGTCGTTGATCACCACCAGCATCCCGCTGTTCACCGGCGAGGCCGCCACCGCTTCTGCCGAGAGGACCTGGTCTGGACGCGCATGGAGCGGACCGGGACTGGTGCGGGTCCGCCACGACGTGTGGATATAGGCGTCGGGCTCCATCCGCCCGAGTTCGCTCAGACGTGCGCCGAGCGCCTGAAAGTCCCGGCCGAGCTCGTCGGGCGAGCCGGTGGTCCAGTACAGGTTCACGTATTCGCCGCCGCCATCCGCCAGGCGGCCAGACGGCCGTGCGGCGACCATCGCCGGCGTGGCCACCCAGCGCTGCGAAATGAACACGTTGGGCGTCGTGCCCAGAACCTCCGGTTTGTGATCCGCGTCGTGCCACTGACACACTTCTCGATGGTGGCCGGGCTCGATATGCCAGAGCCCTAGACTGATCGTTCCAGCTTTCACGTCTGTGCCGTCTCTCTCCTGTGCTCCGACTTGTATCACGCGAAGCGTCTTTCCCGGAATGCGATTTCCGGTCTGGAGCATCGAGTTCCATTGTCCATAGGAACCATCGCCTGAGAGGTCTCCTCTTTGTTCCAACTCGCACGGGGGTATGGTGAGCCGAGCAGGTTCGCATCATGGCGCGTCACCTCGGCACGATCGCGTGACCACGTCCGAACGCTCGCCTGACTCCCGCCTCGAGCCGCTCACCCACTGCAATCTGCAGGAGGTTGCGTACGGCCGCGAACCGACGGTCGAGGCGCAGATTCGAGGCGCGCTCGCCCTCGGCACAGCCGAACTCGTCGCGAGAGCATACCTGTCCGACACGCAGCACCCGCTCTATCTGCAGGAAGAGACGCTCGCGTACCTGATCCGCCGCGGCCATCGCGCCGGCAATGACGAGCTCGTCAACGGCCTCGCCAGCGAAGGCACCCTGCATCGCGAGTTCCCGCCGAAACCGAACGACCGCCGCGGGCCGCGCTGTGCGCACGACTTCATCTGCCCGGCAGGCGACGGTGCATTCGAAGTCGAGTAGCGTTCCTGTATGCCAACCCTGACGCGCATTGCTCCGATCTTCCCCGTCCGCGACCTCCGCGCCGCTCTAGACCACTATCAGAAACTTGGCTTC